>JANMCD010000087.1:0-13135 GCA_031360905.1 Novosphingobium sp. | reverse complement strand
ACGGATCGTGCGCGATGAGACTTTGGCGGACATTGCCAGCCATCCGCCCAAAACCCAGGCCGACCTTGCCAAGGTGCGCGGGCTCTCGGCCGGCTGGCGCGAGAATGACATCGGCCGGCGGCTGATGGCGACGCTTGAGGGGGCCATGCCGCTCACCGACGACGAAATGCCGGCACGCGCGGCGCGGGGCGCGCCGCTCGGCAAGGAGGGCACGCTGGTCGCCGACCTGCTCAAGCTGCTGCTCAAGATCCGCTGCCGCGAAATCGACGTCGCCGCCCGCCTGATCGCCCGCAGCGAGGAACTGGAGTTGCTCGCCGCCGGGGTGCGCAAGGGGCTGCCGATCCTCGACAGCTGGCGTTACGACGTGTTCGGCCATGACGCCCTCGACCTGGTCGAAGGCAAGCTCGCCTTCGCGGTGGTGAACGGCAAGCTCAAAATGACGCATGTCGACGATGTGATTGAGGATATGGTCGCCGACGTGGTTGAGGATGTGGCGGATGTGGCGGATGCGGCAGAGTGACCGTCTCCCCTCCCCTTAGGAGGAGGAGGTAAAGGTGACCGCCTACCACCCCACCCTCAAGCAGCTGCAATATCTTGTCGCCCTGCACGAGCATAACCATTTCGGCCGGGCGGCTATTGGCTGTTTCGTCTCGCAATCGACGCTCTCGGCCGGTCTGCGCGATCTTGAGGCGCTGCTGGGCGTTGTCCTGGTCGAGCGGACCAAGCGCGCGGTGCGCTTCACCCCGCTGGGCAATACGGTGGTCGCCAAGGCGCACCGCTTCATGCGCGAAGCCGAGGAGCTGTCCGATCTCGTCCAGTCGAGCGGGCAGCCGCTTGCAGGCGAGGTGCGAATGAGCGTGATCCCCACCATCGCCCCGTTCCTGCTGCCGCGCATGCTGCCGCGGCTGCGGCGGGAGCGCCCTGGCCTCAAGCTGTTCCTGCGCGAAGAGGCCAGCGCCGCGGCGATGGAATCGCTGCACCACGGCCGCGCCGATTGCGTGCTGTTGGCCCTTCCCTATCCCACCGGCGAAGTCGAGAAGGAAACCATCGAGCTCGACGCCTTATTCGTTGCCTTCCCGCCCAACGATCCGCGCGATCTGCCGGACGAGATTCCCCCGTCGCTGATCGATGAAAACCGGCTGCTGCTGCTTGAGGACGGGCACTGCCTGAAGGACCAGGCGCTGGCCGCCTGCAACCGCCCCGAACTGCGCGCCAGCGCGACGATGATCGGCACCAGCCTGCATACGCTGGTGCAGATGGTGGACAATGGCCTAGGCCTCACCATGCTGCCCGAGATGGCGCTCGATGCGGGCATCCTCAATGGCACCAATGTCGTGGCGCGGCCGTTGAAGTCGCCCAACGCCAACCGCGAAATTGTCTTGGTATGGCGCAAGAACTCGCCGCGCGGCGATGAATTCCGACTGCTGGCGGAGGAATTGCGGGCGGGTTGACTGCCCACGGGTGAGCAGGTGCCAAAGGCCAGCCCCTGCGAATTTGGAACAATTCCAACCATTGGGGGTTGGCTCACCGTGGCAGCAGGACTTTAGGAGCAAAGCAATGGGTGAAATGATCGACAAGGCCAAGGGCACAGCAAATATCGCCGCAGGCAAGGCCAAAAAGGCTGTCGGACGGCAAACCGGCAATGGCGAGTTGCGAGCCAAGGGCGGCGCTCAGGAGAGCAAAGGCCACATGCAAAAGGCGAAGGGCGCTGTGAAGGGCGCACTGGGCAACGACATCTGAACAAGCAGCGCGTTGCGGAGGCCCATGTCCCCGCAACGCATTGCGGTTGAGCCAACCAGACCGAGCGCGCAGCAGGCGGAAACATTTCTTCGCTGCGTCCGCGAGCCGTATTCCGACTTTGACAGGTCGGCCACTCGTAAACCTGCAAGCTACGGAATAACCTGGATTTAGGGCAGGTCGTCGCCCGCGGGGAACTGCTTTCAGCCGTGCGGGTTTACCCTCCACCAGACGGAATAGACCAATATCGGCTTGACCGATGGTCCGCTGGGTCAGGTGAGGCGAGCATGGATCAATCGCGTATTAAATGCAGCCTGGAACAGAGCGCCAGCGACCCACATGAGGCGGTTTCCCCGTCCGATGTGTCCGAGGGCTCAGCTGTCGGCGCATTCATTATGTTGCTTGTCGCCTCGGGCATCGCTGCGGTTTCGTTCTTCCTTGCGAGCCCGGATCGGGCGCTCGGCGGCGACACCGCGATGGATCAGGTCCGGGTAAGGCCGCAATAAATATCTATTGCGGCGCGTTCCGACCTGGATCAAGCCGACAACTTCCAACCTGAAGTCAGGCAGCGATCCGATTGATGCCCCGTGCATTGGCTACGATTGTCAGTTCCGCGAACAGAGTCTGCAAGGCACCGCCGACGATTACAAAATCGTGGCGCGAATCTGGCAGTTGGCCGTCCTCGAGCACTTTTTCGATGGCCATGCGTGCCCGGCAAATCCGGCTTTTCACCGTACCTTGCGCGATACCGCAGATTTCAGCGATTTCCTCATACGACATGCCGCCAACCCCCGCGAGGATGAGAACTTCGCGCTGATTTTCCGAGAGCAAGTCAAAGGCGCGCAGCACGTCGGCAAGTTCAAGCGCCTTGTCCTGCGAGGCCGGTGCCGACAAGATGCGTTCGGCCGCGACTTCGTCATATTCGCCGTGGAAACGACCGCGGCGAGCTTCACTGTAGAACTGATTGCGCAGGATGGTGAAAGTCCAGGCTTTGAAATTCGTGCCCGACTGATAGCGGTCGCGGGCACCCCAAGCCTTCAACAGCGTTTCTTGCGCCAGATCGTCAGCCCGGTCACGGCAACCACACAATGACCGCGCAAAAGCGCGCAGGTGCGGTGTAACCGTCGCCAGCGCGCACTTGAAATCCTCAGCGCTGAGCGGCGTATGGCTCTCAGCTGTTTCCGCTTGCGCCCTCAAGCTCATATTTTGCGCCTTTGAAGTTCCCTCAACTGCATCTTAAACATTTGGTAATACCAAAAGTTCCTGACAATCGGCATCGTCAGCGGCGGATCGCATCTCCAAAAGGCGCGATCAATCGCTGTGCGGGACCGGTTTACAACTATCAGCAACTGGACGAGGGGAACCCTAGTTTTGGTAAAGCGTTGATCCGGCAATGCGATTTGGCCGGCGATCCGGCCAGGCGATTACAGGAGTTGATAATGGAACGCTCCGGCGAAAAGCATCCGAGCGAAAAGGTGCAGCGCGATGCGGATAACGAAAAGGCGCCGGATCCGCGCCGGCATTACGACAGCCCGGAAGATTTGCGCGAAGATGTCGATCTCGATCTTGCCACCCGCGAGAGCCTGCTGCGCGAATGGAAACAGGAGATCGATCAGCGCCTTGAGGCGGAATCTGAGGGTATGAGCGCCAGCGATCCGATGTCAGCCTCGCGCGAGGCGAAATTAGCGGCAGAATCGCGTCGCGTTTCCAAAGCGCTCGAACAGGTCAGCGAAGACCTCAAGCGCGCCACTGGCCAATAGGCTCAGACAAGCGTGGCGAGAATATCCTCGATCTGCCCGCTGGCAAATCCGATGGCGCTGTCCGAAAGACCGTAGGGCAAAAAAATCCGCTCGCCCACGCGCATGCCGCCGCAACTGTAGACGACATTGGGCACATAGCCGTGCCGGTCGTTATCCTTGGCTGCAAGCAAGGGGGTGGGGCTGCGGGCAAGGACCTTGGAGGGATCGTCGCGGTCGAGCAGGGCCGCGCCGATCGAATATTTGCGCATCGGACCGACCCCATGGGTCAGCAGCAGCCAGCCTTCCTTGCACTGGATGGGGCTGCCGCAATTGCCGATCTGAATGAACTCCCATGGGAATTTCGGCGTGAGCAGCAATTCGCCATCGCTGTCCCAACAGTCCAACTCACCGGATGACAGCAGGTAAAGGTTTTTGCCGTCCTGCCGGCCGACCATCATATATTTGCCGCCCACTGTGTTGGGGAAAAGCGCCATTCCCTTGTTGCGTCCGGCCCGACCGCGGATCGGCCCCAGGGTGAAACTGTGAAAGTCCTTGGTTCGCAGCAATTCGGACCGGATCACGCTGCCACTATAGGCAGTGTAGGTGCCGATCCATTCCAACTCGCCATTATCATGTTCGAATCGCACCAGACGCAAATCTTCCAGACCGTTGCGCTGCGGTTCGGTGACCGGGAAGATGACCGTTCCCGACAGGGTGCTGTCGGAATCACGGAAGATGCAGACCGGCTCCTCGCCGTCGACATTATCGACTTCCACTCGTGCCTCGGCGGAGGTGGCGATGGGGGGCTGCGGCCAGAGCTGGAAACTGCCGTCGCGCTCGATGATGCCTTCACGGAAGGCAATGGTGCTGATGTGGCCTTCGCCTACGGCCCGCATCGACATGACGAACCGCACAGCGCCGTTGGAAATGCCGGTCTGATCGGGATGCTCGACCGCACTAGGGTTCATCAAGGCCGCGGCGGCATAGCTGTATTCGTGGCAGAAATAGGCGCCGATCAGCCGCTGGCGCGTAACCGTCACTGCATCAGGGACGCTGCATCCGGCTGAAACTTGCTGGAAGCGTTGATCGAAAACCGATTCGATCTGCCAGTGCCGGTCATCGAATTCCGCGAGCATGGCGCGGTAATTTTCTTCAACCTCCGCCTCGCTCAACGCAAGAATGTCGGCAATCAAGCGGTCGGCCCGCTCCGGCGACGCGGTGGCTGCCTGCCAACCGAGGTGAAAAGGCCGGATAACGACCCGCTCGGGCGCAGCTTCCAGGCGCTCGGATGCCAAGCAAAGGGGGCTCTCAGGCGATATGTGCTGATCTTGCTCCGCCATATTCTGGTCTAGCGGTCCCTTCCTCTGCGCCGATTGCATCATAACCGTAGTACGCAAGCTGGTAGGCAAGCAAGGATTCCGCACCACAATTTCCGTTTGCCCCGATTGGGGTCACACCGTCAAGACAGCTGCCGAGCCGGGCATTGACCAAAGCGACGCCGCGGTCGTTGGCGCCGTGGAACCAGCGAAGCGCGCGCGCTGCATGTTCGGCCCACTCGCGCGAGCCATCGATCTGCATGGCCGTGCGGCAGGCGTCGATGGTCGCCCAGGCTTCTAGCGGTTGCTGATCGAACGGCAGGATCTCACCGACCCGACCGAACGATTCGCAGCCAACCGGCCGGAAATATCCGCCCTTGCCAACTTGCCGTTCGAGGATCCACCGCAGCGTTTCGAGGCCCGACTCGATCCATGTCGGCTGTCCGCAAACCCCGCCGCATTCGATCAGCGCCTGCGGCAAACGCGGGTTGTCGTAAGCGACGACGGCCTCGAACCAAGCCCAGTCGGGACGTCGAGCACTGCACAGCAGAGAGTAGAGAGTTCGCCCGGAGCTTTCCGCGATGGCACGGGCCGGAGCTTTGTCCGGGTCCCGCTCTAGCATGCTAGCCGCGCCAAGCGAGGCAAAGGCGATCGCTCGCGGCGACTGGAACTCGAGCGCAATGTCGGCAACCGTGCCGAACAGCTTTTCAGCCCACTGCCGCACTTCCTCGATCCGCGAATTGGCGGCGGTGTCGCCAAGCGCCCATATGGCCCGGCCATTGCTGTCCTGCGATCCGGTTTCTTCGCACCATGTCCGCTCGAAGCGCATGAAATTGCGGAAAATATGGCGGTCTTCGTTCCAGGCATGCTGGATAAATGAGGCGAACCGCGTCGCGCGCACCAGTTCTTCGCCGCCGCTGCGCCAGGAGACGCGATTGACCAGCATCAGTGCCCGCGCGCAGTCGTCGAGACAATACCCGTGGCGGCGGTCCGGGATCAGACCAATGCCATGCTGCAACATGCCGGTATCGTCACACATCGCCTCGAAGGCGACGAGACCTGGGACGGCGCGCAATTGCGTGGCCGATACCTCGGCCGGTGCGGACGCGATAGATTCAAGCATGGCGCCGGAATAAGCCGCGAAATTCGACCATATCGTCTTGCGGCCGCGGCGATAGCTCTTGAGCTGTACCGCCTCAAGTTCGTCCGGACTATCGAGCAGCCGGTTGACCGCACGGGCGATCGCGGCGGGATCGTTGGGTTCGACCAGACTGCCGCCGGTGTCGGGCAGCAATTCAAGGGCATGGGTATAGGGGGTCGAAATTACCGCCCGGCCCAGCGCAACCGCATAACTGAGTGTGCCGGAAGTACTCTGCTGTAGATTGAGATAGGGGGTCAGATAGATGTCGCAGGCCTCAAGCTGCTCAAGGAGTTCCTCGGTGCTGACAAAACGGTTGTCCCACTCGATATGATCCGCAACGCCGAGCCGGTCGGCGAGCGCCACCAGGCTCTCGCGGTACTCTTCGCCATGATCCCGCAGCTGATGGGGATGAGCCATGCCGACAATCCGGTAAATTGTCGCGGGATGCCTGGCGACGATTGCAGGAAGCGCGGCGATGGCCGATTCCAGCCCCTTGCCTGGGCCAAGCAAACCAAAGGTCATCAACCGGGCTGATGTGCCCGCGCTGGCGAGCCGGCTCAGTCGCAGCTGCCGGTCGGGGGCACCATGCTCGATAACATGAATGCGCTGACGGTCGGCGCCATAGCGTCGGACCAGCAGGTCGCAGCCCAGCTGGCTCATTACCATCAGCGCGCTGGCCTTGCGGACCAGATGAAGGGTAATCTGCGCCTGCTTGGGGGTCGGATCGGACAGCACCGTATGCATCGTCACGGCAACCGGTGCGGCCACGCGGTCGACGAGTTCAAGGATATGCTCCCCGCTGTCACCGCCGAAGATGCCGAATTCATGCTGGACCCAGACCGCCGAGACGCGATCCTCATTCATCAACCGCGCCGCGTAGCGGTAGGCATCGATGTCTTCGCGTTCGATTTCGTTGCGAACACCCTCATGAATCACCGGGTTGGTGCTGTCATAGATTGCATGCACGTCGAAACGGACGTCGGGCTCAAACTCGCCGAAGCTTTCCACCACATCGCTGGTGAACGTCGCAATTCCGCAGCGCTGCGGCGTATAATTGCCGACTAGCGCAACCCGCAGGCTCTGCGGGCTAGGGCTATCATGCGAACTTTTCGCCGTGCCAAACTGGAAAATCGTGGCAAGTGCGTTTGCTTGAGGTTCCGCTGCCGCTCGATCGATAGGCTTCTGCATGATCTTCAATCCTCGACATCTGAGCTCAAATTCCCCCCATCAAACAAAATTCTCCGTATCATCAAAAGGCTCTCGCAAGTGCCGGCGTGAGCCGCCGCATAGCCCCTAATGTACGGCTTTCATCCGCGGCGTGATCTCAGCGGCACTGGTTTCTGCCAGTTTGCGGCGCTTGAACACACTATCCATGTATAGCCGGTCATCAGCCGTCAGATGCTTGTCGATCGCGATAAAGAGTTCCTGCTCCTCTTCGCGGATATGGTGAAGGTATTCCTCCCGCAATGCGTTGAAGCGCACCAGCCATGCGCCGCTTGCCATGCTTGTTGCAGCAAGCGCGTTGAGCATGTCGTCGATTTCCTTGTGTTCGGCAACTGCATGACGGCCTTGCTCGGTGATTTCCG
Organism: Novosphingobium sp.; assembly: GCA_031360905.1. Lineage (GTDB taxonomy): Bacteria > Pseudomonadota > Alphaproteobacteria > Sphingomonadales > Sphingomonadaceae > Novosphingobium. The sequence continues at coordinate 5,616 of JANMCD010000087.1, read as the reverse complement.
GCTTGCGCAGAACCGTCGACCAAACCGCTTGCTCTTCGGCCGCAGCGTGACCTTTCAATGCAAAGGTCATCTCGGCGAAGAGGTCTTGACGAGCGGTTGACTGGCCCCGGGTTTCGCTGAGTGCCGCCAGAATCCGCCGATGTTCGTCGTGATCTTCGATCAATGTGCCGAAAATTGCCGAAGTGCCACGAAACGGGGTCTGCGGTTTACTCCCGATCCTGGCCATGCCGACTTTCTCCTCAACGCACGATATTTTTTGCGAAAACGCGCCACTCGCAAAACGAACGTGTGAGGGAGGCTGGCGGTTCCCGGTTCCAAGAATATTTATGAATCATGAACTAACGGGGACTACCCAAATTTATGCAGCTCGCGATTCGAATGCGCGAGTCCGGTTTCCGGCATCAGCGCGCCGCAAAACACAGTCCAAAGGTAACGAAAATTGTGAGGCCCCCGCAATTTTGCAATCGCGGAGGCCTCAAGTGTATCACCACCCATCGCGAGAGCGGGGAGGGGGGTCGGGGTGGTGATACTGGTTAAACACACTGGCGCGTCTTGGGTTCCAGCGCTGGAGAAAAGTTTAAATATTTACTTATCGGCGGAAAAAAAGATACGTGCCGGCCTGCGCTTCACAGGTCCCTGGCCGCTCCGCGCGTCATGTAATGTATGTTGGCAAATAGCACTTTTGCCCCTAATCCGGCCCGCGGGCGGAGCAGAACCTGTCCCGAAAGGTCAATAATGAGCGTTTCCGATGAATTGGCGATCCAGCTTCCCTATCTCCGCCGTTATGCGCGGGCACTTACCGGATCGCAGATTGCCGGTGACGCCTATGTCAGGACTACCCTGGAAGCAGCACTCGAAGATAAAATGCTGCTTGGCAGAATGGGCGAAAGTCGCGTTGCACTTTATGCGGCGTTCAACAAAATCTGGAACGCGGTGCAGCTGGAGCCTTCTGGCGGATCGGCGGGCAGTGGAATTCACGAACAAACTGCGCAGGCCCGCCTGGCTCACGTCACGCCCAAGCACCGCGCTGCCTTGTTGTTGACTTCGCTGGAAGAGTTCACCCCTGAGGAGGCCGCCGAAATAATTGACGTATCGCCGAGCGAGGTGATCATCCTGGTCACGCAGGCGATTACCGAGATCGAAGGCGAAACCTGCGCCGATGTGCTTATCATTGAGGACGAACCACTGATTTCCATGCAGCTGGAAGATCTGGCGACGGGACTGGGCCATAATGTCGTGGCAACCGCCACCACGCGCAGCCAGGCGCGCGATCGTTTCGCCGAAACACGGCCCAACCTTGTGCTGGCCGACATTCAGCTGGCTGATGGCAGCTCGGGCATCGACGCGGTCGAAGATATTCTCAAATTCGGGGATGTTCCGGTGATTTTCATTACCGCATTTCCCGAGAAGCTGCTGACTGGTCAGCGGCCCGAGCCGACCTACATCATCACGAAGCCATTTCAGGAAGCGACCGTCCGCGCGGCGATCAGCCAGGCGCTGTTTTTCGGAACTACCCGTCCGATGGCGTGATACCGAAGTCCGATGACCTTGACACATTGGACTTTGGTTAAGCCCGTGCGGCACTTGAGCATTTCCAAGGCGTGATGCGTCAGCATCTCAGCGCCTTGGTATGAGGTTGCGGCTATTTGTCTCCGCCGCGCAGGGCGAACGACGTTATTTGCCGGATGGGAATCCGCAACAGGCACTCAACCCCCTCGGGCTCGAATTCCAACCTTACATCGCTGTGCAGTTCCTGCGCGAGGATTCTCTCGAGGAGTTCACGGCCAAAACCGCGGCCGACTGGGGGTTTTACCGCCGGACCCCCGGTTTCGCGCCATTTGACTTCGCACAATTCCGGCGAGATTTTTTGCCAGGTCACTAAAACCTTGCCGGCTTCATTTGAAAGCGCGCCGTATTTTGCCGCATTGGTGGCAAGTTCATGGATTGCCAATCCCAATGACAAGGCGTCGCTGGACGCGATTCCCACATCTGGACCGCTCAGCACGATTTCGCTCGCCCCGCGGCCCATATAGGGTTTCAGCTCGCTGCGGATCACATCGCCGATCAGCGTGTTCGACCATTCGCTTTTGGTCAGCAGGTCATGGGTGGCCGATAACGCCTGCACGCGGCCGGTGAAACTTTCGTAGAACGTGTTGATGTCGTTTGTCCGGCGCCGGGTCAGCGCCGCGATCGACAGCACATTGGCCAGCGTATTTTTGACCCGGTGGTTGAGTTCGCGGGACAGCGTCGCGCGGATCGAGGCCTGCTCGCTCTGCCATTCAAGCGCCTGCCGGTCGTCGGCTGCGCGCCGAATTATCAGATATGAGATTGTCAGCAATGATATCGCGAACAGGCTTCCCGCCAATACCACGAGTTGCGAAAGCTGGGTCAGCCCGTTGGGCGTGGTTGAAGTGACGGCGACGAGCCATGTGCGATTGCCGATCTTTAGGGGCTGCACGGTAGTTTTATGGGCCTGCGCTTGCAGCCGCCGCTCGACCAACAGGCGTTCCGGCCTCACAGCTCCGTCGTAAATCGCGATGTTAACTGCCCGTGCCGCGGTCAGGCGAACAGCGGAGGCGAGCAATTCGGACGAACTGAAGCGTGTATAGACGAAGCCGCGCAACCGGTTTGTGCCACGCTCAAACACCGGCATGTAGATGAGGAAGCCGCTCCTTCCGGCGGAAGCCTGTTTCTGGACCAATTCCACCCTACCCGTGGCGACCGGTTGGCGCAGCCGGGCAGCCTCGTCCATTGCCTGGCGGCGCATATTTTCCGAATACATATCGTAGCCGATGGCGGGTCGGTTTTCTGCGGACAGCGGCGAAATATAAGTCACAGACACGGCCGGCCGGGCGTCCCCCGCGGTTCGCGGCCAGACTTTGAAGGACGGAAAACCGCGCTTGCGCATGCTCCTCTCGAAGGCGGGTATTGCGCTGGCTTCGGTTTGCATGGCCCAGCCTAAACCGAGAACGCCGTAGTTTTCGTCTTCGGGCAGCAGTTCCTTGCTCAGTATGACCAGTTCGGCTTGCGAGGCGATCTTGCGTGCTTCGAACAGGCGAGCGGCGGCGCGCAGGAAGGCGATGTTTTCAGTCGTGCGCTGCCGCAGTGCAGCAGAAATTTCAGTCGCGTTGCGCTCCAGCTCGACACTCCGCCGCCGCTCGTCGGACAGCTCGATCGTCGTAACGATCCCCAGGATCGCCAAGCAAACCAACAGAAACAGGATTATCGGCAGGCCGCGCGGATAGCGGTAAAACCACGCCTGCTTCCGAACCTGCGCTAAATGGCCTTTATCCATGTACTGCCAACGCCTTTGGCCAATTCGACGCAAAACGTGTCACGGACTGGGACGGAACCACGGCCATCTGAAAGTGTTCCCCTAGTTCGCGGTTGACGGCCATGGAGCTTGACGCGGACCGGGCCTAGCACGAGTATGAGACACGCGATAATGGAGTTTGCTTTGATTGGGCCAAGGAACCGGGCGAAAGGGCTGTCATCGCAAGCCCGCCGCAAGCCAGGCCAAGAGCCTGACTGGACGGATGGTCTGCGCCGCCTGTACGACTCCATAATCGACGAGCCGCTCCCCAAAAGTTTTAAGGATCTGCTCCAGCGTTTTGACGATGACGATGGCACGTGATCAATCTGGTCGGACTGTCGCTGGAGAAGAATTCAAGGTTGAATTGCTGCGGGTGATACCTCACCTGCGCGCTTTTGCGCGGGGTTTATGTGGCAGGCTGGATGTCGCGGACGATCTGGTGCAGGAAACTCTGGTGAAAGTCTGGTCAGCGAAAGACCGCTTCGCGGTCGGCTCGAACATGCGCGCCTGGACCTTCACGATCCTGCGCAACACCTACCTCAATGAACTGCGGCGCAACCGCTTCAGCATGGATTATGATGAGACCGTCGCCGAGGGGATATTGACCACCGGGCCGCATCAGGAAGGTCCGATCCACCTGTCTGATACCCACCACTTCCTTCTGCAACTGCTGCCCGAATATCGGGAAGCCTTGCTGCTCGTGGGAGCTGGCGGTCTCAGCTATGAGGAGGCAGCGCAGGTGGCCGGCTGCGCTGTCGGAACCATGAAAAGCCGAACCTCGCGGGCACGGGCCGGTTTGACCAAGCTCATGGACGGGACGGCAAAAATGCCCCGGGCCAAGTTGTCCGCAGCCGATGCGGCAGCGGCTCTCATGACCGGCGTAACAATTGACGAAGCCGCAGGTTAGACTCCGCACGGCGGAACCAACGCCCCCCAGGCTCGTTTTCGCATCAGTGAAACTTGGAGCGTCCAAGTTGATTTCTGGAGGTGAATATGGGCATTATCATGTGGCTAATCGTTGGCGGCCTGATCGGCTGGCTGGCCAGCCTTATCATGCGGACCGATGGTCAGCAGGGCATCTTTCTCAATATAATCGTTGGCATCGTCGGTGCCTTCCTGGGCGGATTGATTCTTTCGGGCGGGACGATCAATCAGGGAGTCATTTCAGTGACCTCGATCCTGGTTTCGCTCTTGGGTGCGGTCATCCTGCTGGCGATCGTCAACCTGGTTCGTCGTGGTTCGGTACGGTAAGCGCTGCCCATAACCGAGCGATCTCCTCCGACAGTTGAGTGGCCGCGCCGGTTACTTCCGACGCGGCCATTTTGTCTGCGCCAAGAAAAATCGGGCGGCGGTAATTCTAATTCCTGACCAACGCCCGCAGCGCCGCGATCCTGTCGGCCTCATGCGCGGGCTTGTCGGCGCGGATGCGGCTGATGCGCGGGAAGCGCATGGCCAGACCCGATTTGTGGCGCTTGCTGTCATGTACGGAATCGAATGCCACTTCGAGCACCAGGCTCTTGTCGGTCTCGCGCACCGGGCCGAACCGGTTTACAGTGTGCTGACGGACATAGCGATCGAGCCATTTCAGTTCCTCGTCGGTGAACCCAAAATAGGCCTTGCCGACCGGCAGCAGCTCGGCGCCGGTATCGGGGTCACCGTCCCAGCAGCCGAAGGTGTAGTCCGAATAGAACGAGGAACGCTTGCCGCTGCCCCGCTGGGCGTACATCAGCACGCAGTCGATCAGCAGCGGATCGCGCTTCCATTTGTACCACAGCCCGCTCCGCCGCCCGGCGACATAGGGGCTGTCGCGCCGCTTGAGCATGACGCCTTCGATGGCATCGTCGCGTGCGCGGGCACGGATGGCGGCGAGGCCTTCGAGGCTGTCCGCCGCGATGACCGCGGACAGGTCGAACCGTTCCGGATCGAGCCGGGGGACGAAGTCCTCGAGCAGCGCCCGCCGCTGTTCCCAGCTCAGCCCGCGCAAATCCTCGCCCCCGGCGATAAGGATATCGTAGAGCCGGACGAACGCGGGATAGTCCGCCAGCATCGCACGCGGCACGGTCTTGCGGCCAAGCCTTTGCTGCAGCGCATTGAAGCTGGCTGCCCCGCCAAGCTTGCCGCCTTGATCGCTGCCCCGCACCAGCAGCTCGCCATCGAGCACCGCCGGGATCGTCAGCGCAGCGGCGATTTCCGGGAAAGTCGCCGAGATATCGTCGCCCGAGCGCGAGTACACCCTGGTTTCACCCGCGACATGCACCAGCTGGACGCGAATGCCGTCCCATTTCCATTCGGCGGCATAGTCG
>JANMCD010000005.1:0-6694 GCA_031360905.1 Novosphingobium sp. | reverse complement strand
GCCGAAAAGAAAGTGTTCCGCCACAACGATCTTGCCCATCTCGAACAGCTGCTCGCCGAAACCGATCCTGATTTACCGAAGCTGATCGCCTTCGAAAGTGTCTATTCGATGGACGGCGATGTCGCGCCGGTCCATGCGATCTGCGATCTCGCCGACCAGTATAACGCCCTCACCTATATCGACGAGGTTCACGCCGTCGGCATGTACGGGCCGCGCGGCGGCGGCATAACCGACCGCGACGAGGCGGCGCACCGCATCACCATTATCGAAGGCACGCTGGGCAAGGCGTTTGGCGTGATGGGCGGCTATATCGCGGCGGACAGCAAGATCATCGACGTGATCCGCTCCTACGCTCCGGGCTTCATTTTCACCACCAGCCTGTCGCCTGTGCTGGTCGCCGGCGTGCTGGCTTCGGTCAGGCACCTGAAAGCCTCCAGCACCGAGCGCGAAGGCCAGCAGGCCGCCGCCGCCACGCTCAAGCAATTGTTCGCCCGCGCCGAGCTGCCGGTAATGCCATCGACCACCCACATCGTCCCGCTGATGATCGGCGACCCGGTGCGGGCCAAGGAGATCAGCGACATCCTGCTGGCCGAATACGGCGTCTATGTGCAGCCAATCAACTACCCGACCGTGCCGCGCGGCACTGAGCGCCTGCGCTTCACCCCAGGCCCCGCCCACACCGAAGCTATGATGCGTGAGCTTACCAAGGCGCTGGTCGAGATCTGGGACCGGCTGGAGATGCGGAAGGCGGCGTGACGCCTGCCGCGCCCAGACCGGCGCTGCGGGGTGTCGCTCTCAAATTGTCGCTGCCTGAAATTTTAAAGGCAGGCCTGATCCTGGCCGCGTTCACGTTGGCAACGCGGGCCTGGATTTTTGGCAATCCTCTCCTTAACAACGATGAACAGTTCTATCTCGTCGTCGGTGACCGGCTGCTCCAGGGCGACCTCATGTATGTCGACATCTGGGACCGCAAGCCGATCGGGCTGTTTCTTGTCTATGCCTTCGTATGCTGGGCGTTCACCGATCCCTTGATCGGCTACCACCTGTTTGCAGCTGCCTGGGTCGCCCTTACGAGCGCCATCCTGTTCGTGATCGCCCGGCGGTTGGTGTCCTTTGCAGCGGCGTTGGGCAGTGCCGCAGCCTACCCGGCGTGGCTGCTGGTTTTCGGCGGCCTGGGAGGACAATCGCCCGTCTTCTATAATTTGCCGATGGTTGCGGCCGCAGCGTTGACCTTTTCGGTGGTCGCGCAAGCCGATGACCGCCGGCTCACGCTGCAGGGCTGCGCGATCATGTTGCTGACCGGCATTGCCATGCAAATTAAATATACGGCGCTCTTCGAGGGCGTGTTCTTCGGTCTGAGTTTGCTATGGGTTGGGTGGAGTCGCGGACGCCCCCTACCAAGGCTTGCTGCCGACGCAGCAACCTGGATCACCTGCGCCCTTAGCCCGACTCTCGCTACGTATGGCGCCTATGTCGCGGCAGGCCACGGGGCCGAATTTGTCCAAACCAATTTCGTGTCCATCTTCCAGGATAAGGACGAGTTGCTGCCCGCACTCGAACGACTTACCGGCTTGAGCATCGGGCTGACGCCCTTCCTGGTTTGTGCAAGGATTGCTTTTCGACGTTGGCGAATGGACGATGCAACTGGCGGCCGTGAAGCGCGCTGGATTTTCGCCTGGGCCGGCGCAAGTGGTGCGGCTTTCCTGGTTTATGGTGTCTGGCTCGACTTTTATATCCTGCCCTTGTTGCCACCCCTGTGCCTGGTTGCCGCACTTGCCTTCGACAGCGTCGCGAAAATCCGGTCAGCCATCGCCATCATTATCGGCTTGGGCCTTGCCGGCGGCTTCGGACGCGCGGTTGCCGATACGCCGGATCGTGGCAGTGCTCAGCAAGTTTACCGACTCGCAGAAAAGGTCAGGCCCCATCTTGGCGATGGCTGCCTTTATGTAAATGAAAGAGTCCCGGTACTCTACCTCCTGACTCACAGTTGCTTGCCCACACGCTATATCTTCCCCGACCATTTGACTTGGGATCGGTATGAAGATTCACTGGGCGTCGGCCAGGCCGAAGAAATGAACCATCTGCTTTCGCGAAAGCCCTCCGTTATCGTCATCAACCTCATTCCAGATGATTTCAGCAATCCGCCAAATATGCGGCGACTACTTGCTTCTGGATTGCAACGAGATTACCGGCTCGTCGACACGGCACGAGTAGGCAGCGGACACTTCGCGGTCTATGCTTTGACGAAGCGCCCGCCACGGACCCCATAGCCCAGCCGGGCAAGCGATCGTTGTCAGGTGGCTTCGAAAATGTTCGTCCCGAAAGACGCGGCTTCGCGCTACCGCAGGTTCACCACATTGTCCGAAACCCGCACGTCCCGGCGTCCGTCGATATACTGGCTGGCCATCGGCTCGTCCGTGACGGTGACACACTCGCCCTGGCCGAAGCCGTTGAACGCGGTGCGCATCGCTGCGCCATAGGCGCCCAGCATGCCGATCTCGATGTAATCGCCTGCCTCGACATCGGCCGGCAGATCGAACGGGCCTTCCATGTGATCGAGATCGTCGCAGGTCGGGCCGAAAAAACTGAACGGTTTGATTGCTCCCGAGGCATCCTCCCGCAGCAGCTCGACCGGAAACCGCCAGCCGACATGCGCCGCATCGAACAGCGCGCCATAGGCGCCGTCGTTGATATACAGCTCGCGGCCCCGGCGCTTCTCCACGCGGACGATCAGGGAGTTGAACTCCGCGCATAGCGCCCGGCCGGGCTCGCACCACAGCTCCGACGAATAGGACACCGGCAGCGATTCGGCGGCGCGGTGGATCGCTCCGAAGTAATCCTCCAGCGGCGGCGGCATCATACCGGGATAGATCGACGGGAAACCCCCGCCGACATCGACGATATCGACCGTGACCGAGGCAGCGACAATCGCCGCACGCACCCGCTCGAGCGCCTGGATATAGGCGAAGGGGGTCATCGCCTGGCTGCCGACGTGGAAGCAGATGCCGAGGCAATCGGCTACCTGCCGGGTCGCCTGAAGCAGCGGCGCGGCGTCGGCGAGATCGATGCCGAACTTGGAGGCGAGGCTGATTTCCGCATAGTCGGACGACACCCGCAGCCGCACGCACAGCGACAGATCGCCGGGAACCTCGCCCGCTTCATCACTGGTGGCGGCGACGATCTTTTCCAATTCCTCGTGCGAATCGAGGCTGAAGGTGCGCACGCCGTGAAGCTTGTAGGCCTCGGCAATGGCGCTGGCCGGCTTGACCGGATGCATGAAGCAGAGCACCGCCTCGGGCAGCACCGAACGCACCAGCCGCACCTCGGCGATCGAGGCGACATCGTAGTGGGTGATCCCGGCCTGCCACAGCACGCGCAGCAGCTCTGGCGAAGGGTTGGCCTTCACCGCATAGAGCGACTTGCCCGGAAACTTCTCAACGAAAAAACGCGCCGCACGTTCCGCGGCATGCGGGCGATTGAGGATAACAGGTTCGTCAGGCGCGAGGGCGCGAACTACAGCCGGTGCATCAGGATAGACGTGCAACTCAAGGGACCTCCAAAACAATTGTTTCAACAAAGCTGCCTTGCGGTTTGGAAGTCCCCATGGGGCAGCGGGGGGTGCCTATATACGCGTTGTGATGAACTGCAAGTGAAAATGCCCTCAAATTCACTAGATTGTAACATTTGGGCTACGGGCGAAACATCCCTGTCACATAACTGTCATATCGGAGTGAATTTTAAGGGTGATGGGTCGAAATGATACAAACGGCTGTTAGCTTAACCGGTTCCGGAACTCTTCCCAACCGAAGCGGCGGAGGCATTCCAGCGAATCATTCTCGCTGTTCCACAACCAGATCGACGGCAGCGGCACACCATTGAAAGTGGTCGTCTTGACCATCGAATAATGCGCCTGGTCGAGGAAGGCGATGCGCTGACCGGGCTCTGGCGGCGCGGGCAGGCGGTAGTCGCCGATGACGTCGCCCGCCAGGCACGAGGGACCGCCCAGCCGCACGGCGCCGCCTTGCGCCTCGTCGATGATGTCATCCTCCTGCGCGAGTTCGCCAAGCATGGCCGGCCGGTAAGGCGCTTCGAGAACATCGGGCATGTGGCAGGTTGCCGAAATGTCCGTGATCGCGACCGGCATGCCGTTCCAGTGGCTATCGAGAATGGTGCCGACGAGAATCCCTGCATCGAGCGCCACCGCCTCGCCCGGTTCGAGATACAGCTCGCAGCCGGTCTCGGCCCTCACTTGGCGGAGAAACGCGACCAGTTCCTCGCGCTGATAATCGGCGCGGGTGATGTGGTGCCCGCCGCCGAAGTTCAGCCATTCGAGGCCGGGGAGGAACACCGCGATATGGGGGCGCAGCGCTTCCCAAGTGCGCTGGAGCGGGGCGAAATCCTGCTCGCACAGGCTATGGAAATGGAGGCCGGAAACGCCTTCGAGATGCTCCTCGCGCAGCTGATCGACCGGGAAGCCGAGACGCGAATGGGGGGCGCAGGGGTCATAGCGCAGCACTTCGCCCTCTGGGTGCAGCGGGTTGATCCGCAGGCCGATATCGAAGCCGTCCTGCTGAGCAAGAGTTGCGCGGAACCGGGCGATCTGGCCAGGGGTGTTGAAGATGACATGATCGGACAGAAGGCATATTTCCGGCAAATCCTCCGGTTTGTAGGCCGCGCAATAGGTCGCGACCTCGCCCTGATAGTGCTCGGCGGCCAGCAGCGTTTCCCACAGGCCCGAGGTGCATACCCCGTCGAGATATTCGCCGATCAGCGGCGCGACGCTCCACATCGAAAAGGCCTTGAGCGCGCCAAGCATCTTTATGCCCGCCCGGTCGCGGATATCGGCGAGAATAGTCAGGTTGGCCCGCAGTTTCGCGGCGTCCACCACGAAGGCGGGGCTGTCGACGCGGGTGAGGTCGAAGTGGGCGAAGGCGCCCGGATCGCCGGCTCTGGTTTCCATCAGCCGGTCCTAACCCAACCGTCGCTCTCGCGAAAGCCGGGATGGCAAGAGGCAGGTTCCAACAATGACGAAACGCCCGGCACGAAACGAATGGGTGGAAATGGCCCGCAAATTTGTTGCTCTCGCAGTTCAGCACGCACAATTTGGTGCTGTCCTAAGGAATTGCAGCTTTGACAAAACCAGCCAAACTTTATGCTATGTTGCTCCAATCAACCAACCGTTCCGTCGATTTTCGCGACTTCATTGCCATGATCGAGGCATTCGGCTTCGTGCTAGCCCGCACCAAAGGCAGCCATCGGTCGTTCGCTCATCCCACCTGTCCGAAGCTGCTTGTACTCCAACCCAATGGCAAGGAAGCAAAGCGCTACCAAGTGAGAGAGTTTCTTGATATAGTCGAAGGGTTCGGTCTAACGCTGGAAGAATGATGCAGCACCGTTACCACATCAACGTCTTCTGGTATGCCGATGACGCCTGCTGGATTGCCGACGTGCCAGACCTGAAGCCCTGTTCCGCTCACGGCAACACCCCTGAGGAAGCCATCGCAGAGGCACAAATCGCTGTGGAAATCTGGCTTGAGACGGCCAAAGAACGCGGCTTGCCTATCCCTGAACCGCGCTATCGACCGGCGATATACGCAGCCGCGTAAAGCTTTGCCCAGCGCGCTGGGCACCTCAAAACCCCAGCGGCCCGGCCAATTCCTTCACCGTCCACGGCAGCCCGTGCGCGTTCAGCATCGCCATGAACGGGTCGGGATCGAACTGTTCCATATTGAACACACCCTCCCCGCGCCAAGCACCGGTCAGCATCATCGCCGCGCCGATCATCGCCGGCACGCCGGTGGTGTAGCTGATCGCCTGGTTGCCGGTCTCGGCATAGGCGTCCTCGTGGTCGCATATCTGCGAGATATAGAAGGTCTTCTCGCCGCTGCCGTCCAGCGCCTCGCCGGTGGCGATGTCGCCGATGTTGGTCTTTCCCTTCGTCGTGGAACCCAGCGACGAAGGCTCGGGCAGCACGGCCTTGAGGAATTGCAGCGGCACGATCTCGCGGCCTTCATACATCACCGCATCGATCCGGGTCATGCCGACATTCTGCAGCACGGTGAGGTGCTGGATATAGGCATCGCCGAAGGTCATCCAGAAGCGGGCGCGCTCCATCTCGGGGATGAAGCGGGCGAGGCTCTCCAGCTCTTCGTGGTACATCAGGTACATATTCTTCGGGCCGACCGCCTCGAAATCAAAATTCTCGCGGATGGTCAGCGCCGGTGTTTCGACCCACTCGCCCCCAGAGCCATCATTGCGCCAGTGCCGCGCCGGGGCGGTGATTTCGCGAATGTTGATTTCGGGATTGAAATTGGTGGCGAAGGCCTGTCCGTGATCGCCGCCGTTGCAATCCAGGATGTCGAGCGTGCGAATGGTCTTCAGCTTGTGCTTCTTCAGCCACATGGCGAAGACGCTGGTCACGCCCGGATCGAAACCGGAGCCCAGCAGCGCCATCAGGCCCTTCTCGCGAAACCGGTCATGCAAATCCCACTGCCAGCTGTATTCGAACTTCGCCTCATGGCGCGGTTCGTAATTGGCGGTGTCGAGGTAGTCTGTCCCGCTCGCCAGGCACGCCTCCATGATCGCCAGATCCTGATAGGGCAGCGCCAGATTGACCACCAGCTTCGGGCCAATCTGACCAATCAGCGCGGTGAGCGCGGGGATATCTTCGGCGTCGATCTGATAGGTCGGGACA
>JANMCD010000348.1:0-1651 GCA_031360905.1 Novosphingobium sp. | reverse complement strand
CAGCTGGGCCTGAGCAGTGCCGCGTCCGCCGCCGCCGGCCTCGCGCTGATGCCCAGCACGGTGATGCTGGCCGGCATCGGCCTGGCGGGCGAATGCGCCGCTCCGCTCCAACCCGCGCTTGGCACGGCTAATGCCGGGATGGCCAGTCTGCACGGCGCCAGCAAGGCGCAAGCGATCCTGGGCGGCAGGCTCAGCCGGCTCGAACTGATTGCGCAGCAGCAGTCTTCACCCGCTGCTGGCGCGATGCTGGCCGCAGATAGCACGCTGGCGGGCCCCGCCATGACACCGGGCGCGGGCGGCACGAGTTGCCAGAAGCTCGTGCTTCCCCAAGGCGGCAGCTTCGCGTTCAAACCCGGACTGGGGCAGATGCCGTTGGGGGGCGAGGATTTTCTCGCCAGCAAGCGCCTGCCCGTGAGCAGGACTGCCTTCGATGCGCAGTGGCGACGTGTCAGCCGCGGTCGCCTGCCGAACGCACTCACCGCCGCGCTGGCGCGCAGCATGACGCCGGGCGCCAGCACCGCCAATCTCGCGGCGGTCAACGCCTGGGCCAATGCGCATATCCGCTACGTCGATGACCAGGCGCTCTACGGCAAGGCCGATTACTGGGCCGACGCCCAGTCAACCCTGCGCCGCGGCGCGGGCGACTGCGAGGACATCGCCATCGCCAAGTTGCAACTGCTTGCCGCAATCGGCGTCCCGCGCGGTGACATCTATCTGACCATCGCCCGCGATCTCACCCGCCACGCCGATCACGCGGTGCTGGTGGTCAAACAGGACGGCAAGCACTGGCTGCTCGACAATTCGACCAACGAGTTGCTCGACGCGCGCGAAAGCTACGATTACCGGCCGATCCTGTCATACAATTCGGCGGGGAAGTGGCTGCACGGGTACTGAGATTTACCGCTCGGTCAGCGCCTCATCGAAGGCGCGCAACACCGGCTTCATCAGATAGGCGAGCACGCTTTTGCTGCCGGTGATGATCTCGACGTCGCAGATCATGCCCGGCATGATCGGCAGCCGCCGGCCATTCTTGAATAGAAACGCACGGTCGGTCTCGACCATCACGTTGTAATAGGCCTGCCGTTCGACCTCGTCGTAGATGCTGTCGGCGCTGATGTTGCGCACCCGGCCGGAAAGGCCGCCATAGATCGAGAAATCATAGGCGGTGATCTTGACGTTGGCCCGGTCGCCGACCTTGATGAACGCGATGTCCTTCGGCGCGACACGCGCCTCGACCAGCAGCTTGTCGCCGATCGGCACGACCTGCATGATCTTTTCGCCGGCATTGACGAAGCCTCCCACGGTGGTCACCGCGATATCGTTGACCAGGCCAGTGACCGGCGCGCGCAGTTCATTGCGATCGAGCCGGGCCGAGGCACCCTTGATGGTTTCCTGGTTGACCGCAAGCTTGGTCGCCACCTCGCTGCGTTCGTTGAGCGCCTGTTGGCGGAAATCGAAGCGCGCCTGGCTGAACTGCGCCTGCGCCTCGTTGATCGCCGCCGCTGCCCGACCGATGCCCTGGCGCGCTGCCGACAGCCGCCCCTGAACATCCACCAGTTCGCGCCGGGCGGTGAGCAATTCGGTTTGCGGGACGATGCCCTTTGCCGCCAGCGGCGTCAGCATATCGACCTGCTGCTGCGCCAGCCGCGAA
>JANMCD010000334.1:0-8654 GCA_031360905.1 Novosphingobium sp. | reverse complement strand
AAAAATTCTGCCGGGCGCGATTGGAGCCAGCTTGCCGTGCGGCAGCGGGGAGCCTCTGCAATTGCGGACTACCTGGCCGCTCCGGCAAGCGCCGGGCCGATTGTTGGCGGCAATCGGCTCGACAGTCCCGGCAAGCCAGTCGTCAGTCCCGCCGATACCGGCCGCATCATCGGCGAAGCGGCGCAGGCCGCGCCGGAACACATCGACCTTGCCGCCAATCGCGCTGCCCGCGCGCAGCCCGGCTGGGACCACGCCGGAGGGGCCGCGCGAGCAATCGTGCTCCGCCAGATGGGCGATGCGCTGGAGGCAAACGCCGACCGGTTGATCGCCCTCCTCGCGCTCGAAGGCGGCAAGACCTGCCCCGATGCGGTCGCCGAAGTGCGCGAGGCGGTGGACTTCTGCCGCTACTATGCCCTGCTTGCCCAGCAGCAGTTCGCCGCGCCGACCGTGCTGCAAGGTGCAGTTGGCGAGACCAATCGCTGGCAGCTGTCGGGGCGCGGCGTCTTCGCGTGTATCTCGCCGTGGAACTTCCCGCTGGCGATCTTCACCGGGCAGATCGCCGCCGCGCTGGCGGCGGGCAATGCGGTGATCGCCAAGCCCGCCGAACAGACCCCGCTGATCGCCGCCGAGGCGGTACGGCTGTTCCACACGGCCGGCCTCGATCCCGATCTGCTGGCGCTGCTTCCCGGCGAAGGCGCGAGCCTCGGCGCGGCGCTGGTCGTCCATCCGGCAATCGCCGGGGTGGCCTTCACCGGCGGCACCGAGACCGGCTGGGCGATCAACCGCGCGATTGCCTTGCGCGACGGGCCGATCATCCCGTTTATTGCCGAGACCGGCGGGCTTAACGCGATGTTCGTCGATACTTCGGCGCTGCGCGAGCAGGTGATCGACGATGTCATGCTCTCTGCCTTCGGTTCGGCGGGACAGCGATGCTCGGCACTGCGCATGCTGTTCCTGCCGCACGACAGCGCTGATGACATCATCGCCGGGCTGGCCGGCGCGCTGGCGGCGCGGGTCATCGACGACCCGGCTTTGCCGCAAACCGACATCGGCCCGGTCATCGATGCGGACGCTCTTGCCGCCCTCAACCTCCATGTCCAGCGGCTGGAACGCGAGGCCAGGATCGTCGCGCGCGGAGCGGTGCCGAAGGCGCGAGGGCATTTCTTCGCCCCCGTCATCGCCGAAGTGGACGCACCGGATTTTCTCGAGCGCGAGGTGTTCGGCCCCATCCTGCACGTCTGCCGCTATGCCCCCGACCAGGTGCCCGAATACGCCAGCCGCCTCGCCGCGCGCGGTTACGGCCTGACGCTGGGCATCCATAGCCGGCTCGACAGCTTCGCCGGGCAGGTGCAGGTGCTGGTCCCGGCGGGCAATGTCTACATCAACCGTTCGATCATCGGCGCGGTCGTCGGCGTGCAGCCGTTCGGCGGTGTCGGCTTGTCCGGCACCGGCCCCAAGGCGGGCGGCCCGCATGCGCTGCTGCGCTACTGCCAGGAACGCAGCGTTTCGGTGAACATTATGGCGCAGGGCGGGGATCCAGCGCTGCTGGCGCTGTGATCAGTGCCGGCGCGCATTACCGCGAACGTTCCAGCAAAGCGGGCCTGAGACTACATCGCCGCCGCCAGCGCTTTGCGCCGCCGGCGCTGGACCGAACTGCCCAGCCCGATCGCCTCGCGGTATTTCGCTACGGTCCGCCGGGCGAGCTCGAAGCCCTTGCTGCGGAGTAGATCGACCAGCGCGTCGTCGGACAGGACCGCGCCGGCATCCTCGGCGTCGATCAGCTGACGAATCGCCGCCTTGACCGTCTCCGCCGACACCGCGCTTTCCCCGTCCGCCGAGGCGACGCCCGAGGTGAAGAAATATTTGAGCTCGAACGTGCCCCGCTCGCAATTAAGGTATTTGTTCGAGGTGACCCGGCTGACCGTCGATTCATGCATTTCAATCGCTTCGGCCACCGTGCGCAAAGTCAGCGGCCTGAGCTGCGACACGCCGTGGCGAAAGAAACCGTCCTGCAGTTTGACGATCTCGGCGGCGACCTTGAGGATGGTCTTCTGCCGCTGGTCAAGCGCTTTGATCAGCCAGTTGGCGTCGGCGAGCTTTTCCGACAGCCATCCCCTGGCCGCCTTGTCGCCGCAGGTGCCCCGCAGTTCCACATAATAGGCGCGGTTGACGATGAGGCGCGGCAGTGTCGCCTGGTTCAGGGCAATGTCC
Source organism: Novosphingobium sp. (assembly GCA_031360905.1). Classification (GTDB taxonomy): domain Bacteria; phylum Pseudomonadota; class Alphaproteobacteria; order Sphingomonadales; family Sphingomonadaceae; genus Novosphingobium. The sequence goes on along the minus strand of JANMCD010000334.1, from coordinate 6,443 downwards.
CAGCCGCCATCCGCGCGGGCGGTCAGCAGGATGTCGGGCGTCACCGGCTCACTGCCGCCGCCGCCGACTTTGAGGCCGGGCTTTGGGTCGTAACCGCGAAGTTCCGCCAGCATTTCGGCGAAATCCTCGTCGTCCACGCCGCACATGCGCTTCAGCCGGGCGAATTCGCCGCCTGCGACGAGATCGAGATTTTCGATCAGCCGCGCCATCGCCGGATCGTGGCGGTCGGCCTCGATGGCCTGCAAGGCGATGCATTCGCCAAGGCTGCGCGCGCCGACGCCGGTCGGATCGAGCGTCTGCACCAGCGCCAGCGCAGCTTCGGCTTCGGCAAGAGGGATCGCCAGATAGGTGGCGATCTCGCGCAGCGGTGCAGCGAGGTAGCCCGCCTCGTCCAGCTGGTCGACGATGTAATCGGCAATCGCCGCACCCTGCGGATCGGCGGACGTCGCGCCGAGCTGGGCCCGAAGGTGGTCGGCCAGGCTCGCCTCGCCCTGCGCGCGTTCTTCGATGCCGGGGCCTTCCTCGCCGCCGCCGAAGCGTATTTCTCCGCCCCAGTCAGGACCGGATTGCGCGGCGGTTGCACCATCGCCGGTATCGCGGTCGCGGTCGAGCGCCGCCACTTCGATATCCAGCGGACGGTCGTCGGCGGCGCGGCCTTCGCCAATCAGCTGGTCGATCGGCGAGCTTTCGAGGCTGGTGCGGCGCAGCTCGGGCGGGGCTTCAAGCGGTTCCAGCCCGTCGCTTGGCGCCGCCTCGCCGACATCGAGCAGGGGGTTGGCGTCCAGCGCCTCGCCGATGAAGGTTTCAACTTCCAGATTGGACAGCGCCAGCAGCTTGATCGCCTGCTGCAGCTGCGGCGTCATCACCAGCGACTGGGACTGCCGGAGATCGAGACGGGGGCCGAGGGCCATGGCCGGCCTCAGCTGGACGTCAAAGGAAACGCGAAACGCTGGCCTTCCATCACAAGGTGAACCCCTCGCCAAGGTACAGCCTGCGCACGTTCTCATCGGCGACCAGCGCCTCGGGGCTGCCGGCGAACAGGACTTGCCCGCCATAGATGATGCAGGCGCGGTCGACGATGTCGAGGGTTTCGCGGACGTTATGGTCGGTGATCAGCACGCCGATGCCGCGCGTCTTCAGATCCTTCACCAGATCGCGGATGTCGGCGATGGACAGCGGATCGATGCCGGCGAAGGGTTCGTCGAGCAGCATGAACGACGGATTGGCGGCAAGCGCGCGGGCGATCTCGCAGCGCCGCCGTTCACCGCCGGACAGCGCCATGGCAGGGCTGGCGCGCAGCCGCGTCAAGCCGAATTCGCCGAGCAGGCGCTCCAGCTCCGCAGCGCGCACGATAGGTTCGGGCTCGACCAGTTCGAGCACGCAATTGATATTCTGTTCCACCGTCATGCCCCGGAAGATCGAGGTTTCCTGCGGCAGATAGCCGATCCCGAGGATTGCCCTGCGGTACATCGGCAGCTTGGTGATATCCGCGCCGTCGAGCAGGATGCGGCCCGAATCCGGGCGAACCAGACCCATGATCGAATAGAAGCAGGTGGTCTTGCCCGCCCCGTTCGGGCCCAGCAGGCCGAGCACTTCGCCCTTGGCGACGGACAGCGAGATGTCGGTGAGCACCGCCCTCTTGTCATAGCTCTTGGCGATCGAGACGACTTCGAGACCACCGGTCGCGGTCAGCGGCGCACTTCGGGCGCTATCGGCCGCAGCCTGCCCCGGGGGGAGCGCCGGGTTGGAAATATGGGTTAAATCGTCCATGCCAGCCGCGATTTAGGCAGGGCGCCGCAGAACGGCAAGCGGACTTTCCACCATCTGTTTTGTGATCTGGCAGGTTTCATGCATGGCAAATTAGCGCCCGGGGATGACAGCAAGGTTAACCGCGCTTGATTGCGCGATCTATCGGTGATTTACTCCGCGTTAATTGCAATGAGGATCCGCCGGATGGGCAAAGTGGGGCAGTGCCGCATTTTTACGCCGCGAGCCGATCGGACTACGGCTGCCAAGCCGCTCGACTGGCGCCGCAAGATAAGCGACCATATCGCCTATGCGCTGCTGGTCTACACCGTGTTGCAGATCTTCGTGACGATGAGCGCGTTGAAGGACGAGGACGGCTCGCTTCTCCCCTATCTGGCGCTGGTGATCCTCGTCTCTGCCATTATCCCTGCCTGCCGCGGGTTTGAGCGGCGCTGGAACCGGCTGACCGACGATCAGGCGCATGATCCGGCGATGGCCCCCTATTACCGGCGCGACCGGATGACGCTGTGGCTGCTGGCGATAGGGCTCCCGTTCGCGCTGACCGGGCTGTTCAAGGGCCTAGGCGCATTGTTCATCTGACGCGCGCCGCTGCCGCTTCCCCGCCGGCGCAATTATCCCTAGAGCGGAGCGTCCGCCGCGCCAGCCCAGCGCGGCCAACGGGAGCCGTGTTGCCGCCATGCTCAGTCTCGATGCCGCCACTTCCCGCGCTGATGCCCTGATCGAACGTGCCCGCCGCGCCGGGGCCGATGCCGCCGATGCGATCTACGGCGCCGACGCATCCGAAGGCCTCCAGGTGCGGCTTGGCAAGCTTGAGGATGTCGAGCGCTCGGAAAGCGAGCATATTTCGCTGCGGGTGTTCTCGGGCAGCCGCTCCGCCAGCATCGGCTCCTCCGACCTTAGTGACAGCGCGCTTGATGAGCTCGCCGCCCGCGCCGTCGCCATGGCGCGGCTGGCGCCGGAAGATCCCTACGCCGGCCTGGCGCCGGGCGAGATGCTGCTGCGGGGCCCGTTCCCCGCGCTCGATCTGGAGGATCCCGCCGAGCCCAGCCCGCAGGCCCTGCGCGCCCTGGCGCAAGCCGCCGAGGACGCAGCGCGCGCGGTTCCCGGCGTGACCAATTCCGAAGGCGCCGGGGCCAGCGCGGGCCGCGCTGTGTTTGCACTCGCCACCAGCCACGGCTTTTCCAGCGGCTATGCCACCTCCAGCCACGGCCTCAGCGCCAGCGTGTTGGCCGGGGAGGGCGGCGCCATGCAGCGTGACTATGCCTCGCGTTCCGCCCGTTACGGCGCCGACCTGCCGACCCCGCAAGAAATCGGCACGCTCGCCGGGACGCGTGCCGTGGCCCGGCTGAACCCTGGACGGCTCAGGAGCGGCCCGCTGCCGGTGGTGTTCAGCCCGCGCGTCGGCGGCTCGCTGATCGGCCACCTCGTCTCCGCCATGTCCGGCAGCGCCATCGCCCGCCGCGCCAGTTTTTTGCTGGACCGGCTGGACGAACAGCTGTTCGATCCCGGCATCGTCGTCGCCGAAGTGCCGCACCGCCTGCGCGGCCTGCGCTCGCGACCGTTCGACGGCGAGGGCCTGCCGACGAGCCCGCGCCATCTGGTCGAGGGCGGACGCATCACCGGCTGGCTGCTGGACAGCGCCTCGGCCCGCCAGCTCGGCCTTGCGCCCTCCGGTCACGCTGCCCGCGGCCACGGCGGCGCGCCGGGGGTCGGCACCAGCAACTTGCACCTCGCCGCCGGCAGCGTCACCCCGGCGCAGTTGATGGCGGGCATCGCCGACGGGGTCTACGTCACCGAGCTGATCGGCATGGGCGTCAACGGCGTCACCGGCGACTACAGCCGCGGCGCCTCGGGCTTCCGCATCGTGAACGGCGTGTTGGCAGGGCCGGTGGCCGAGTTCACCATTGCCGGCAATCTGCTCGATATGTTTCGCGCGATGACCCCGGCCGACGATCTGGAATGGCACCGCGCGGTGAATGTGCCGACGATCAGGGTGGACGGGATGACGATCGCGGGGGATTGAGGGGATTTGCGGCAGAGTGACAAAAGTGACACCCTGTCACCCTGCCGGGCTGCGGCTGTCCCCGGAATTCGAAGAAGTGGAATGATGATGCGTGCGTTGACCCTGACGATTGCTCTGATCACCCTTGCCGCGCCGGCGCTGGCTGACGAAACCTGGTATCCGTCAAAGTATGGAGCTGAGGACACTAAGGGCGCGATGAACAACCTCTCGCCCGAGGGCGCAGTTGCGGCCGCGAAACTGGTGAAGATTGGCAAGGTCTATGCGCTGGGCATCGTCACCGGGCGGGACACGCCGGCCTGGCCGGGTCGCTCCTATTCGGTCGCGGTCATGCCGTTCGACGACGGCGGCGGCTCGCCGCTTGGAGCGAACCGCGTGACCGGGCACGACGATTTGCTGATGACGTTCGTCGGCATCGGCACGCAGCTCGACGGCCTGGGCCACGTCGGCATTGACCGCCGTCACTACAACGGCGTGCACGCGCGCGATTTCTACCGGCCCGACGGATTGATCAAGTTCGGCGCCGAGACGATCCTGCCCACCGCGACCCGAGGTGTGCTGCTCGACATGGCGAAACTTTACAAGGTAGCGCAGCTCAAGCCCGGCACCGCATTCAACCGGGCGGAGATCGACGCGGCGGCGAAAGCGGCGGGGGTCAAGATCGCCAAGGGCAATGTCGTACTGTTCCACACCGGCTGGCTGGCGACCGCCAAGACCGATCCCAAGCAGTTCATCGCGGGCGAGCCGGGGCTCGGCGAGGAAGGCGCGAACTACCTCGCCTCGCTAGGCGTGGTGATGATCGGCGCCGACACCTCCGCGCTCGAGGCGATCCCCTCCGAAAACCCCGAACGACCCTTCATCGTCCATCAGACGCTGCTGGCGAAGCACGGCGTGCATATCCTCGAGAACATCCAGACCGCCGAGTTGGCGGCGGACGGCGCGACCGAATTCATGTTCGTCCTCGGCCAGCCACGCTTCCAGGGCACAGTGCAGGCGGTGGTCAACCCGGTGGCGATCCGATGAGAAAGACAGCCCTCTTGCCGCATCCCGGGCGAGTGTTTCGCAGAATTCCGGACAGTATATCTTTTCGCAAGAACTCGCCGCACACCACTCAATTGGCCCGAAGATAACGTCTCCCTGCGGCACGAGCCGCCACGCCGGCACGCCGCCACATATCGCGCAATCCCGAATTCCCTCGCGCTGTCGCGCCTCGGCAATCTCCCAGGCGGTCTGCATCCTGAGCAGCGTGTCCATGCGCACGCCGAAGCCGTTTCGAGGCGCAGCGCCAGATCAAGCCGCCAGCTGCACCTCAGCCGTTACCGTATCCGTTGTTACCCGCACCGTCCCGTCCGCCCTCGCCACCAGCCCGACGCCCTCCAGCGCTGCTACATCGGCGTGGACGCGGCGATATTGGCGACCGAGGGAGCGGGCCAGGGCGGAGACGGATGGCTCGGGATGGGCGTGGAGGTGGCGCAGCAGGCGGAGGCGTTCGCCGGTCATCACGCTGGACAAGGCTTCCCAGCTGTCAAACGCCAGGACATGATTCGCCATCGCCTCGCCGCGCTCGGCCTTGTGCCAGGCTTCGACGAAAGCGGCGGCATCGTCCGCGAGGCTGCCACCGACAATCACTTTCACATCGCTCATGTCTCGTTCCTTTCGGCCTTCCGCCGTGCCTGTTCCGCCGCCACATCGCCGAGAAAATCGGTGATCAACTGCTCGGGCGAACTGAACGCATACGCTTCTTCATGCGTGCCATAGTGCCGATGGTCGCCCTTGCCGGGCTCATTATCATAGCCGATCCAGCGTTCGCCTGTGGTTCCGTAAAACAGGCTGTAGCGGAACCCATGCACCGAGCCCCGCACGGGTGACGGCACCTGCCACAGCCTCAATTCCGAAATCGATCCATCATCGAAAACGCGCTTGCGATGAAAAACCAGCTTCGCCCTCGGCATATGTCATTTTATGACATAAAATGGGCATGACGTCAAGTGGCAATGGGTCGATCATCATCGACAGCGTCTGCCACACCCCACCTCCTACGCCACCTCGCGAAACACCGTCGACCTTCTTGCCGTCCTCGAAATAGGAGCCGGCCTGCTATTCCGCACCCGCCGCCCGCTCCAGCGCCTCCACAATGATCCGCTTGGCCCTCTCCATATCCCCCCAACCCTTCATCTTCACCCACTTGCCCGGCTCAAGATCCTTGTAGTGCTGGAAGAAGTGCTCGATCTGCTGGGTGACGATCGGCGGCAGGTCTTCGTGGCCCATCACCTCGCGGTAATAGGGGAAGGTGGCGTCGACCGGGACGGTGATCAGCTTTTCGTCGCCGCCCTTGTCGTCGTCCATCAGCAGCACGCCGACCGGGCGCACCTTGATTACCGCGCCGGGAATGATCGGCGAGCGGGTGATGACCAGCGCGTCGAGCGGGTCGCCGTCTTCGCCCAGCGTATGCGGCACGAAGCCATAATTGGCCGGATAGCGCATCGGCGTGTGCAGGATGCGGTCGACGAACAGCGCGCCCGATGCCTTGTCGAACTCGTATTTGACCGGCTCGCCGCCGATCGGCACTTCGATGACGACGTTGATTTCATGGGGCGGGTTGTCGCCGGCGGGGATGAGGTCGATGCGCATTGGCCGCTGCTTAGCCTTGCCCAAA
>JANMCD010000250.1:0-4549 GCA_031360905.1 Novosphingobium sp. | reverse complement strand
ATGTCCAGATCACCGTCGCCGAGACGGTCGGTCTTGAAGGTCGGGTCGGTTTCTATGATGGCACGGGCGCGCTGCGCGACATGGTCCAGAACCACATGCTTCAGCTGCTCGCCCTCGTAGCGATGGAGCCGCCGGCCAGTTACGAGGCGACCGCGGTGCGCGACGAGAAGGTGAAAGTGTTGCGCAGCTTGCGCCGGGTCGGCCCGGAGGAGACCGTCACTGGCCAGTATCAGGCCGGCGCCATCGATGGCCAGGCCGTACCCGCCTATACCGACGAACTGGGCAAGCCCTCTGGCACGGAAACGTTCGTCGCGATCAAGGCGCATATTGACAACTGGCGCTGGAAGGGCGTGCCCTTCTACCTGCGCACCGGCAAGCGCATGCCCGCGCGGACCACCGAGATCGTCGTCGCTTTCCGCTGCGTGCCGCATTCGATGTTCGCCGGCAAGGGCGCGCGCAGCGAGCCCAACCGCCTGGTCATCGGCATCCAGCCGCGCGAGAATATCACCCTGTCGCTGATGGCCAAGGTGCCGGGCCTCGACCGCGAGGGGTTGCGGCTGCGCAGCGTTCCGCTCGACATCGCCATGGACGATGCCTTTGCCGGGCCGACCAAACGTATCGCCTATGAACGGCTGCTGCTCGACCTGATCGAGGGCGACCAGACCCTGTTCGTCCGCCGCGACGAGGTGGAAGCGCAGTGGGACTGGATCGATGCGGTCCGCGCCAGTTGGGCTGAGCACGGGACGGTGCCAAAGTCTTATACCGCCGGCAGCTCGGGACCAAGCGCGGCGATCGCGCTGGCCGAGCGGGGCGGGGTTACCTGGCATGAGTGATCTCAACCCCGCAATCGCCCGCGTCACCGAGCGCATAATCGAGAAGTCCCGCGTCTCGCGCCGCCGCTACCTCGATCTCATGGACCGCGAGAGCGAGCGGCATGGCGGGCGCGATGCACTCGGTTGCTCCAATCTGGCGCACGGCTTTGCTGCCGCGCAGGAAGACAAGGCAAGCATTGCCTCCGGGCGCAGCGCCAACCTTGCCATCGTCACCGCCTACAATGACATGCTTTCAGCGCATCAGCCCTATGGCCGCTATCCAGAGCAGATGAAGCTCTATGCCCGCGAGGTGGCTGCGACCGCGCAAGTGGCGGGCGGGGTTCCGGCTATGTGCGACGGGGTCACACAGGGACAGGACGGCATGGAGTTGTCGCTGTTCAGCCGCGATACCATCGCGCTGTCGACCGCTGTCGCCCTGAGCCACGCGATGTTCGACGGCATGGCGTGCCTTGGGATTTGCGACAAGATCGTGCCGGGCCTGCTGATCGGGGCGCTGCGTTTCGGCCATCTGCCGGCGGTGTTCGTGCCCTCCGGCCCGATGCCGTCCGGGATCGGCAACCGGGAAAAGCAGAAAGTCCGCCAATTGTACGCCGAGGGCAAGGTGGGGCGCACCGAGCTGCTTGCCAGCGAGAGCGCCAGCTATCACTCACCCGGCACCTGCACCTTCTACGGCACAGCCAACACCAACCAGATGATGATGGAACTGATGGGGCTGCACATCCCGGGTGCCGCTTTCGTGCCGCCGAATACGCCGCTTCGGCAAGCGCTGACCCGCGCTGCCGTCCACCGGCTGGCGGCCATCGGCAAGAGGGGCGACGACCCGCGTCCGCTGGCGCGGGTGGTGGATGAGAAGGCGATCGTCAACGCCTGCGTCGGCCTGCTGGCGACCGGCGGCTCGACCAACCATGCCATCCATCTGCCCGCGATGGCGCGCGCCGCGGGAATCCTGATCGACTGGCAGGATCTTGACGAACTCTCCGCCGCGGTGCCGATGATCGCCCGCGTCTACCCTAACGGCGAAGGCGACGTGAACGCCTTTCACGCAGCGGGAGGCATGGGTTTCGTCATCCGCGAACTGATCGCGGTGGGCCTCGTCCACGCCGACATTTTGACCATCGCCGAGGGCGGCCTCGCCGCCTATGCGGACGAGCCATTTCTGGCGGGCGAGGCCCTTGCCTGGCGTCCCGTGCCCGAGGCAAGCGGCGACGAGGCCATGCTGCGCTCTCCGGCCGCGCCCTTCCTCGCAGATGGCGGCATGCGGCTGGTCCAGGGCAACCTTGGCCGTGCCACCTTCAAGACCAGCGCAGTCGATCCTTCGCGCTGGACCATCGAAGCTCCGGCCCGGGTGTTCGACACCCAGGAGGCGGTCAACGCCGCCTTCGCCGCCGGCGAGCTCGACCGCGATGTGGTGGTGGTCGTTCGTTTCCAGGGTCCGCGCGCCAATGGCATGCCCGAACTGCACAAACTCACCCCGGCGCTCGGCGTGCTGCAGGACCGAGGCCACAAGGTGGCGCTGGTCACAGACGGGCGGATGTCGGGCGCGAGCGGCAAGGTTCCGGCGGCGATCCACGTCACACCCGAGGCGCTGGGAGGCGGGGCGCTGGCGCTGCTGCGCGACGGCGACCTGATCCGCCTCTGCGGCCACCAGGGCCTGCTGGATACCAGCGCCGACCTCAGCGCCCGCACCCCCGCCGCGCCTCCTCCAACCGGCGAGGGCATGGGCCGCGAACTCTTCGCCATGATGCGCGCCAACGCCGACGGCGCGGAACGGGGCGCGAGCGCAATGCTCGCCTCGGCGGGGCTGTAGCAGCTCTCAACGCTTGACCGTGGCGCCAAACCTGCCTAGGGGCGCGGCGATCGCAAGGCGGTTCAGGCTGCCTTGGGACGATAGAGCTGAACATTGGCGGTGCGTGGGGTTTCCCGCTCAAGCCGTCAAAGTAACCCGGCGCTTTGGCGCGGGTGGAGCGTTTTCGGCTCATATGGCGCTTGGCGGGGCTGGACCCCTGCCAGTTTCGGCGCTGTGTGGGATTACCCGGTAGACCTTCGCCCGTTGGCCCGCTTTGCGCCAAGACTGCAGGTGAAGGAATTTCATGCCGACAATCAACCAGCTGGTCCGCAAGGGGCGCGTGCCCCAGAAGACCAAGTCGAAAGTTCCCGCGATGGAGCAGAACCCGCAAAAGCGCGGTGTCTGCACCCGCGTCTACACGACGACGCCCAAGAAGCCGAACTCGGCGCTGCGCAAGGTCGCCAAGATCCGCCTGACCAACCAGCGCGAGGTCATCTCCTATATCCCGGGCGAGGGCCACAATCTGCAGGAGCACTCGGTGGTGCTGATTCGCGGCGGCCGCGTGCGCGACTTGCCGGGCGTGCGCTACCACGTCCTGCGCGGCGTGCTTGATACGCAGGGCGTCAAGGACCGCAAGCAGTCGCGTTCCAAGTACGGGGCCAAGCGGCCTAAGTGATCGAACGGGTCGGCCCTATGGTCCGGCCCCTCAGCATCACGCTGGTATACCGGCCCGCGCCCGCAGGCGCCGAGGCCCGAGAATAAGGAATTCTATCGATGTCACGTCGTCGTCGTCCCGAGAAGCGGGTCATCCTGCCCGATCCCAAATTTGGTGATCAAATCCTGTCCAAGTTCATGAACAACCTCATGCTCGATGGGAAGAAGTCGGTCGCGGAAGGTATCGTCTATGGCGCGATGGTGACCATGGAGACCAAGTCCAAGGCCAATCCGATCCAGCTGTTCCATGATGCGCTGGACAATGTGAAGCCGCAGATCGAAGTGCGCTCGCGGCGCGTCGGCGGCGCCACCTATCAGGTGCCGGTCGAAGTCCGCCCCGAACGCGCCCAGGCGCTGGCCATCCGCTGGCTGATCACCGCCGCGCGCAACCGCAGCGAAACGACGATGGCGGCACGGCTGTCCGCCGAACTGCTCGACGCCGCCAACAACCGCGGCAATGCGGTCAAGAAGCGCGAAGATACCCACCGCATGGCCGACGCCAACCGCGCCTTCTCGCATTACCGCTGGTAGTGTCGGCACCGCCGATTCATTCGGCTGTCACACTCTTGCATATAGGGGCGGGGATCCCATTCAGGTCTCTCCTCCACACCTAAGGAAAACCCCATGGCACGCAGCCATCCGCTCTCGATGTACCGCAATATCGGTATCATGGCGCATATCGACGCCGGCAAAACCACGACCACCGAGCGCATCCTCTATTATACCGGCAAGTCGTACAAGATCGGCGAAGTGCATGACGGCGCGGCGACGATGGACTGGATGGAGCAGGAGCAGGAGCGCGGCATCACCATCACGTCCGCGGCGACGACCTGTTTCTGGAACGACCACCGGATCAACATCATCGACACCCCCGGCCACGTCGATTTCACCATCGAAGTCGAGCGCAGCCTGCGCGTGCTCGACGGCGCGGTCGCCTGTTTCGACGGGGTTGCCGGGGTTGAGCCGCAGTCCGAAACCGTATGGCGCCAGGCCGACAAATACGGCGTGCCGCGGATGTGCTTCATCAACAAACTCGACCGCACCGGCGCGAACTTCAAATATTGCGTCCAGTCGATCATCGACCGTCTCGGCGCCAAGCCGGCGGTGCTCTATCTGCCCATCGGCATCGAGGCCGACCTCAAGGGTCTGGTCGATCTGGTCCAGAACCGCGCCATCATCTGGAAGGACGAAGCGCTGGGCGCCGAGTTCTTCTTCG
>JANMCD010000185.1:0-2511 GCA_031360905.1 Novosphingobium sp. | reverse complement strand
CTCGCCGCCCGGATCGCCGAACGTCCGCGCCTCGCCATCGAGGCAACCAAGCAGCAGCTTCGCCAAAGCTGGCACATGGATCTGGCGGGATCGATGAATGCCAGTTTCTGGGCGGTCGCTGCGCTTACCTACAGCGACGATCTGCGGGAGGGCGTGGCCGCAGCGCTGGAGAGGCGCGAACCGGATTATAACAAGGCTGACAAGGCGTGATCGTCGACGCTGTCGTCCATCCGTGGAACATGTCGCCGCAGAACCAGAACCCGGCGGCGCAGGCCCAGATCGATGCGGTCTATGCCTCGCACAGGCTCTCTTACGACGAGGCGCATGCCGACTATATTCTGCAACCGCATGAATTTTTCCGCGATCTCAGTTTTGATGTCATTGCGCGAGCGGAGTTCGTCGAAAGCCCGGTGGATTTCGCAATTCTCCATTCGCTCCCCAACCTCGGCTTTGGTTTGGGGCACATTACGCTGCCGGAGAAATGCGCGGCGTTCAGGGATCGCTTCCCGCACCGGGTGAAGATGCTCGGCACAGTCGGCACGCCGATTGCCGCAACCGCCATTGAAGAGATCACCCGCCAGCACGGCGAACTCGGGATCGATGGGGTCAAGCTTTATCCGGCGTTCTTCTACGACGGCAAAGGCGAGGGCTGGCGGATGGACGGGGAGGATTGGGCGACGCCGTTCCTCGAAGCTGTCCGCAAGCTCGGTCTCACCCGGATCGCGATCCACAAGGCGCTCTGGCTTGAGCCCGCCCCCAAATCCGCGTTCGATATCGACGATATGGGGCCGCCGCTTGACCGCTTCCCGGATATGACCTTTGAAATGGTCCACGGCGGCGCGGCGTTTCTCGATGAGACGATCCGCCTGATGCAGCGCCACCCGAACCTCTACCTGACGCTGGAGACGACCTTTTCCTTCATCCTCACCCGCCCGCGTGTGTTCGCCAAGGTGCTGGGGAAACTGATCACCGAAGTCGGATCGGACCGGTTGCTGTTCGCTAGCGGCAACAACCTTGCGCATCCACGGCCACTGATTGATGCGTTTGCCGGCTATCAGTTTCCCGCGGCCTTGCAGCAGGAGTTTGGCATCCGCCCGCTGCAGGACCAGGACCGCGCGAATATCATGGGGCTTAATGCGGCCCGCCTGTACGCCATCGAGCAACAGCCAATCGACGACGAATTCTCCCGCGCGCGCGCTGCTGCCGTCCCGGGTCCGTGGAGCGCGATCCGGGAATGACCGAACCTGCGCTAATCGCCCGCATAAAGGCAGCACTCGCCCGCGTCACCGAGCCGTGCAGCATCGCCTTTGGCAAGCCGATCAGCATCGTCGAGATGGGTCTGATCGAGCGGATCGCTGTGGAAGGCGGCCACGCCGAAATCACCCTGTGCCTGACTGACGCGGCCTGTGTCCATTTCGCCGGAATGCAGCGCTTCATCCGCGACGAGCTGATCGAACTTCCCGAAATCCTCTCAGTCGAAGTCAAGCAAACGCTGGATCAGCTCTGGACTCCCGACCGGCGGCACTCGGCATGAATTTCGCGCAGACCCTCCCCGGCCTCAAGGTGCTTGACCTGAGCACCAATATCGCCGGCCCTTTCGCCGCCATGATCCTCGGCGACATGGGGGCGGACGTGATCAAGATCGAGCGCCCGCCGCATGGCGATGACACCCGCGCGTTGCCGCCGCAGATGGATGGGCAGGCGACCGTCTTCCTCGCCGTCAATCGCAACAAGCGCAGCCTGTTGCTCGATATCAAGTCGCACGAGGGCAAAGAGGCGTTGCTGCGCCTGATCGAAACCGCAGATGTAGTGATCGAAAGCTTCCCCCCCGGCCTCGGCGAGAGGCTGGGGTTCACCTTCGAGGCACTAAAGTCGCGCAACCCGCGCATCCTCATGGCCTCGATTTCGGCGTTTGGCGATGGCCCGATTGGCCGCACCATGCCTGGCTACGATGCGCTGGTGCAGGCGGTGAGCGGAATGATGAGCTTCACCGGCTCGCCCGGCACACCTACCGTCCGCCTCGCGCCCTCAGTGCTCGACCTGTCAACCGGGATGTGGGCGGCAATGGGCCTGCTTGCGGCGATTCTGCGGCGGAATGCGGGGGGAGGGGCGGAGCATGTCCGCACCAGCCTGATTGATTCGGCCTTCACGCTGATGAATCATCAACTGCTCGCCATGCTCGCCACCGGCCTGCCCCCTGAAAAGCTTGGCTCCGGTGCCCCGAGTGCCGCTCCTTATGGGGTATTCCAGGCTTCCGATGGCGAAATCATGATCGCCACCGCGAGCGAACCCCAATTTCCGCGCCTTTGCGCGGCGCTCGGTCTGGCGGGACTGGCCGCCGATGCCCGCTTCACGACGATGGCGGACCGGCTCGCCAACCGCCAGCCACTCGATCAGGCAATCGCGGACGTGATCGCCGGTCAATCGACCAGCTATTGGCTCAGCCATCTGGGCAAATCAGGGATATCCTGCGGGCGGGTCAACGATCTGGCCGAAGCATGGGCACTGCCC
>JANMCD010000156.1:0-7639 GCA_031360905.1 Novosphingobium sp. | reverse complement strand
GCCGGATCGATGCGCAGCCGGTCGAGCGTCAGCGGCACCAGGATGCCGGCGAGTCCCGCGATCAGATTGTTGATGATCATCGCCGCGGCAATCACTCCGCCGAGCAGCAGATTGCCCGACCATAGCGCCACCCCGGTGCCGATCAGAAGCCCGAGCGACAGGCCATTGACCGAAGCGATGCGGAATTCGCGGCCGATCATCCGCCAGGTGTTGCTTTCGGTCAGCTGGTTGGTCGCCAGCGCGCGCACCACCACCGCCAGCGTCTGGGTGCCGGCATTGCCGCCCATGCCGGAAACGATCGGCATCAGCACCGCCAGCACCGCGAAGCGCGCGATGGCGCCTTCGAACAGGCCGACCACGCTGGAGGCGATGATGGCGGTGCCGAGGTTGACCACCAGCCAGGTCAGCCGGGTCTGGATGGTCAGCCCGATCGGCTCGTTGATATCGCCGTCGCCCGCGCCGGAGAGCAGCAGCACATCCTCGCCGGCTTCCTCCTGGATGATATGGACGACATCGTCGACCGTGATCTGGCCCACCAGCCGCCCCGACTCATCGACCACCGCTGCGGAAATCAGCGCGTATTTCTGGAAGCGCAGCGCCACTTCCTCCTGATCCATGGTAACCGGGATCAGCGTCTGGTCGCGCTTCATCACGTCGCCCAGCGCGGCTTGCCGGGGTGCCCGCAGGATCCACGAGAGGGCGCAGGTGCCGATCGGATGATAGGCCGGATCGACGATGAAGACTTCCCAGAATTCGGTGGCGAGCTGGCGGTCCTCACGCAGGAAATCGATCAGGTCGCCGACGGTAAGGTGTTCGGGAAAGGCCACAAAATCGCGGCTCATCAGACGGCCGGCGGTTTCCTCGGGGTAAGCCAGCGCGGATTCGATCGCAGCGCGGTCTTCGGGCTCAAGCTCGGCGAGGACCGCTTGCCGGTCTTCCTCGTCGAGATCCTCGATCATCGCCACTGCGTCGTCGGTCTCGAGCTGCTCGGCGATGTCGGCGATGATCCCGGCGGGAAGATCCTCGACGAACAGCTCGCGGACATGGTCGTTGAGTTCGGCGATGACCTCGACGCTCATCAGGTCGCTGATCGCGCGCGCCAGCGGGCGGCGCTCGTCGCGGTCGATCAGTTCGAACAGATCGGCGATGTCGGCCGGGTGGAGCGGCTCGACCAGTTCGTAAACCCGGTGGGTGTCGCCGGCATCCAGAGCATCCTCCACCCGGCGGACGAATTCGGGCTTCAGCCGGTTCTCCTCGTCGAACCGATCGCTTTCGGGCGGATGTCCGGCATCGGCGCGCGCGCTGTCATCCGCCACAGCGGCGGGGTCGAGCACTATGCCTTCGGGTTCCTCCGGATTCATCGGCGACGGTCTAAGCCGGTCGAAAACAAATGCAACCGGGCTGGGCTGGCGCGCGTGACATTGTCAGGATCGACCCTATATCGGCCCGCGAACCGCAGGAGAACATCACATGGCTGACGAATATCTCACCCTAACCCTCGATGCCGGCAACGGCGGCGGCGGCGACGTCAAAATCAAGCTGCGCCCCGATCTTGCACCCGGACATGTCGAGCGGATCAAGGAGCTGGTGGGCGAGGGCTTCTACGACGGCGTCAAGTTCCACCGCGTCATTCCCGGCTTCATGGCGCAGGGCGGCTGCCCTCAGGGCACTGGCATGGGCGGCTCCGACAAACCCGACCTCAAGGCCGAATTCAACGCCGAGCCGCATGTCCGCGGGGTCTGCTCGATGGCCCGCACCAGCGCGCCCAACAGCGCCAACAGCCAGTTCTTCATCTGCCTGGATAACGCGAACTTCCTCGATAAGCAGTACACCGTCTGGGGCGTGGTCGAGGACGGCATGGAGCACGTCGACGCCTTGCCCAAGGGCGAGCCGCCGGCCAATCCGGGCAAGATCGTCAAGGCGGCGGTGAGCTGAGCGAAACGGGAAGGGAGGGACGCGTCACTCCCTCCCGCATCCCGGACCGAATTTCCGTCCGGGGTGCAGTGCACCGGTGACGGCCAACGCCGCCCTACAACCCCGCCTTCAGCACCCATTCGTGGAAAATCCGCACCGGGCGGCTTGCCAGGTCGCGCGGGCGGCAGATGAACCAGTAGCTGTAAGCGCTTTCGACCTCGACGTCGAACAGCCGGGCCAGGCGCTCGTCACGGGCGCGCTCGAAATGGTCGGCATGCATGATGGCGATACCCAGCCCCTGGGCGGCGGCTTCGAGGATCAACTGGCCGGAATCGAAGTGGTCGATCGCCGCGGGCTGGAACTGGCCGAGGTCCATCGCGGCCTTCCACGCGTCAAAGCTATCGACCAGGTCGTTGTGCAGCAGGAATGTCTGTTTCGCCAGCGCCGCATTACTTGGCGTCGAGCCGATCTCGGCGACCAGTTGCTTCGAGGCTAAGGCGTAGACCCGGTTACGGTCGAGGCGAAGGGAATGGAGCGAAGGTTCCGGCTGGCGCGACAGGATGATCGCGGCATCCAGCGTGTCACCGACCCGCTCGCCCAGATTGCGCCCGGTCTCAATATCGATATGCAGCCGGGGGTGCAGCTGGCGCAGTTCGGGCAGGCGGGGGAACAGGCGCTGCTCGCCGAATAGCGACGGCACGCCGAGGTGCAGCCGCAGCACCGCATCGCTCTCCACCTGCGATTCGACGGCCAACGCCAGCTCCTCGAGCCGGGGCTCGACCGCGTCGTAGAACGCCTGGCCTTCGTCGGTCAGCTTCATCGCCTGGTGTTGCCGGGTGAACAGCCGCTTGCCGGTAAACTCCTCCAGCGCGCTCACCCGCCGCGACAGAGCCGAGGGGCTGAGCCCAAGCTCATTGGCCGCCGCCTTGGCCGAGCCAAGCCGGACGGTCCGTATAAACGCTTCGAGGGCACGCAAGGGAGGCAGGCGGCGTGTGGACAAGGATCAGACTTCGCTCGGTTGTTCGGAAACGGGCGGATGCAGGCGCAGCCGGGTGACGCGGCGCTCGGTACCTTCGGTAACCTCGATTCGCCAGCCGCTATCGTGGCTTAGAATGGCGCCAATCGGGGGAACCTGCCCGGCCAGCACGAACGCCAGCCCGCCCAGCGTATCGACCGATTCCGTAACGTGGGCCAGGCGCGGATCGATCTTCTCGGCGACATCGTCGAGTTCGGCACGGGCGTCGGCATCCCACATCCCGCCTTCCAGCGATACGATCAGCTCTTCAGGCGCATCGTCATGCTCGTCCTCGATATCGCCGACGATTTCCTCAACCAGATCCTCGATGGTGATGATGCCGTCGGTGCCCGAATATTCGTCGACCACGACCGCAAGGTGGATGCGGCTGGCGCGCATATCGGCCAGCACATCGAGCGCCCCGCGCGCCTGGGGGACGAACAGCGGCTGACGCATCAGCGCCTTCCAGTCGTCCGGCGGCGTGCCACGGGCGAGATAGGCGAAGACATCCTTGATCATCAGCATGCCGATCACCTCGTCGAGCGTCTCGCCATGGACCGGCATGCGGCTGTGGCCATGCTCGGCAAAGGCCGCAACGACTTCATCCCAGCTGGCGCTGGCCGGCAGCGCTATGATCTCGGAGCGCGGGATGGCGACATCGTCAGCATCGTGCTCGCTGAAATGCAGGAGATTGCGCAACATCTGCCGTTCGGTGGGCGATAGGTCGCCGCTGACGCCGGCTGTTTCACCGGCATCGTCCTCATGCTCGTCGATCGCCTCTTCGAGCTGGGCGCGGAGGGACTGTTCGCCATCCCGCGGTCCGAAGAGCTTGTAAAGCGTACGCCATAGCAAGTTGCGACTGTCCGGTTCTCCCGCAGCGGGATCGCCCGGTCGCCCGCGTTCTGCGCGGCCATTGTCGGCCATTGCTGTATCTAAGCCCCTTCAGCCTGTCCTGCATCGCCATATGGGTCCACCAACCCCAAAAGGGCAAGTGCCTTTATCTCCAGCGCCTCCATCTTGGCGGCACCTTCGGCGGACAGTTCATGATCGTGCCCGGCAAGGTGGAGCATGCCGTGGATAACGAGATGGGCGGCGTGGGCTTCGAGGGGAATAGCTTTGTCCGCCGCCTCGCACGCGCAGGTTTGGAAGGCCAGGGCAATGTCGCCGAGCAGCACAGGCGGGCCATCGGGGGCCAAGGCGAGCAGTTCCGCCTGGGTAAGCATCGGGAAAGACAGTACATTGGTCGGCTCGTCCTTCCCGCGCCATTCGCAGTTTAGCACTTGGACTTCGGCATCGCTGGTTAACACCAGGCTGGCGGAAAGACGCGGGTTGGCAAGTTCGGGCAAAAGTTGGGCGACAGCGGCGGCGGCGCGGGAGGCGAGCGTTTCCCAGTCGGCGGCGGCGGGCCAGAGGGGGTCGATATCGGTTTCGAGGGCGATCATCGGCGAACATGATAGCACGCCGGCCCAGTTGTGGCAGGGGGCTGGTCGTAATTCATCGGAAAGGGGGCGATATTCGGGCGAACTGAGCAGAGCTTCCGCGGGGTTCAGTGGGCGACGGGAACGGTGCCCCTGACCTCACGCATCGCTCCCCTCGTAAGCCTCGACGATCCGCCCGACGATCGGGTGCCGCACCACGTCGCCTACGCCGAAGCGCACCGTGGCGATGCCATCGATCCCCTCCAGCCGGCCGACCGCATCCTTCAGCCCACTCTGTTCGACGCCGCCAGGGATATCGACCTGCTTGGGGTCGCCGCAGACCACCATCCGGCTGTTCTGACCGAAGCGGGTGAGAAACATCTTCATTTGTGCCGGGGTGGTGTTCTGCGCCTCGTCGAGGATGACGAAAGCGTCGGCCAGGGTGCGGCCGCGCATGAAGGCGATGGGGGCGATCTCGATTTCGCCCGATGCGATCCGCCGTTCGACCTGTTCGGGCGGCATGCAATCGTACAGCGCGTCATAAATCGGGCGCAGATAGGGGTCGACTTTCTCCTTCATGTCGCCCGGCAGAAAGCCCAGCCGCTCGCCGGCTTCGACCGCCGGGCGCGACAGGATCAGGCGTTGGACGCTGCCGCTCATCAGCTGGCTGACCGCCTGCGCCACCGCAACATAGGTCTTGCCGGTGCCCGCCGGTCCGAGCGCAAAAATGATGTCGTCGCGGGCAAGGGCGCGCATATAGTCGATCTGCATTGCCGAGCGTGGGACGATCGTTTTCTTCCGGGTGCGGATCATTATCGGAGGGGCGTCGAGGCTGCCGGAGATGATCCCTTCCAAGGTCGGCTCGGTCGACATCACGATCAGCGAATCGACCGCGCCGGAATCAAGCTCTTGGCCCTGCGACAGGCGCAGATGCATCCCTTTCAGCACGTCGCGGGCGCGGGCGACCCCTTCTTCGCTACCTTCGATCTGCACCTTATTGCCGCGCGCGGCTATATAGACGCCAAGGCGGTTTTCTATCTGGACAAGATTGGCGTCGAACTGGCCAAATAGCGCACCCAGGCTCGCAGGTTCATCAAAAATGATCTCGGTACGCGCGGGGCGCGCCGCATCCGAACGGGTCGCCGCCGGAGCGGTGCGAACTGCCTTGCGGGTCATGCGGTCCTTTCATGGTCAAACATCGCGAGCTGCGAGTCTCGGGTACGAGTCTGTGGCCAAGATAGGCCCGGGGGCGGGGGCCGCAAGCGGCTTGAAACATTTCCGGCAAACGCGGCGTTCTTGCCACAGCGGGGGCGGTACAATTGCCCCCTAAATTGCTGGTAGCCAACTTTACGGTTTATCATGCGTTCATTGCGGAGTGGACAAAGTTCCCCCATCTGGCCGCGTGTTCAGGCGGCTGCGAACAGGAGATACCGAATGCGTAAGATATTGATCGCGGCACTCGCCGCGACCGCCCTGGCCCCGAATATCGCCAGCGCCCAAAGTGCGGGCGAAATCCGGCGCGGCCAGCAAGAGGTCAGGCAAGGCCGCGACGAGGTCCGGCGCGACCTGCGCCGCGGCGACTATCAGGAAGCCCGTGAAGATCGTCGCGAAGTTCGCGAGGACCGCCGGGAACTGCGGGAGGATTGGCGCGAATATCGCCAGCGGAACCGCAATGTGTACCGCCAGGGGAGATATACCGGTCCGCGCGGCTATCGCTACGCGCCGGTGGCAATCGGTCACCGATTTGCGCCGACGTATTATAGCCAGCGGTACTGGGTGACCAATTATTCGCGCTACCGCCTGCCGCGTCCAGGCTACAATCAGCGCTGGGTTCGTTATGGCAACGACGTCATCCTGATCAATGTCAGGAACGGTCGTGTCATCCAGGTGTATCGCAGCTTCTACTGGTAAGAATTTGGAATCATGATCGAACATGGACGGCACTGGTCCCAACGGACCGGTGCCGTCTCGCGATTGGGCCCAGGTCAGGCCGGGTTGAGCTGTTTCACCAGGCTGCCCGACAGCGAAACCGGGCCGGCGGCGACAAGGTCGACCCGCACCAGATCGCCAGGCGCTGCCTCTTCCTGGAAATGCACCGATTGCAGCCAAGGCGACTTGCCGAGCCATTGGCCGGGGAGTTTGCCGCGCCGTTCGACCAGCACCTCGCATTGCCGGCCGACACTGGCGCGGTTGAAGGACAACTGCTCGCGGGCGATGGCGGTCTGCAGGCGCTGCAAGCGGTCGTCCATTATGTCCTGAGCTACGGCGCCGTCCATCGTTGCGGCCGGTGTACCGGGGCGGGGGCTGAACTTGAAACTGAAGGCCTGCGAATAACCCACGGAACCAACTAACTTTAAAGTTTCCTCGAATTCCGCATTGGTCTCGCCGGGAAAGCCGACGATGAAATCGCCCGAGATTGCAATATCCGGACGGGCGGCTCGGGCCCGCTCCAGCAGGCTGGGGTAACTGTCCACCGTGTGGCTGCGGTTCATCGCCTTCAAGACGCGGTCGCTGCCTGATTGCACCGGGAGGTGGAGGAACGGCATCAGCTTGGCGACCTCGCCATGCGCCGCGATCAGACCTTCGGTCATGTCGGCAGGATGGCTGGTGGTATAGCGGATGCGCGCCAGATCGCGCAGCGCGGCCAGCGCCCGGATCAGCCCGTCAAGGCCGATCGCGCGGCCTTTTGCGTCCTCGCCGCGCCAGGCATTGACGTTCTGCCCGAGCAAGGTGATCTCCTTGGCCCCGCCTTCCAGCAGCTGCTGCGCTTCGGCCATCAACTCAAGGAAAGATCGAGAAACTTCCGCGCCGCGCGTATAGGGTACGACGCAATAGGTGCAGAATTTGTCGCATCCTTCCTGCACTGTGAGGAAGGCGCTGGGGCCGGCGCGGCGGCGTTTGGGCAGGGCGGCGAACTTGGTCTCCGCCGGCATGTCGGTATCGGTAACGCGCTTGCCGGTGGCGGCTTCGGCCAGCATTTCGGGCAGGCGGTGATAGGCCTGCGGGCCAACCACCAGCCGCACCGACGGCGCCCGCGCCATGATCTCCTCGCCCTCGGCCTGGGCGACGCAGCCGGCGACGGCAATCAGGGGGCTAGAGCCATCATCCCGGCGCAGGCGGCCAATGTCCGAATAGACCCTGTCTACCGCCTTCTCCCGGATATGGCAGGTGTTAAGCACGACAAGATCGGCGTCTGCGCCTTCCGCAGCGGCGTTCAGTCCTTGCGCGCCCAGCAGCTCCGCCATGCGCTCGCCGTCATAGACGTTCATCTGGCAGCCGAAGCTTTTGACCC
>JANMCD010000154.1:0-11866 GCA_031360905.1 Novosphingobium sp. | reverse complement strand
CAGCAGCACGTCGTATTTGCCCTCATAGAACGCGCTCATCCGCTCTTCGACCTCGCCGGCGCTCATCTGGCCGTGGGCGGTCACCGCCTTCACCTCCGGCACAGTCCGGTGCAGCCATTCCTCCAGCTCGGGCATGTCGGCTATGCGGGGGACGACGATGAAGCACTGCCCGCCGCGGTGATGCTCGCGCAGCAGCGCCTCGCGCATCACCATATCGTCCCACTCCATGACATAGGTGCGCACCGCCAGCCGGTCGACCGGCGGCGTCTGGATGGTGGATAGCTCACGCAGGCCAGACATCGCCATCTGCAAGGTGCGCGGGATCGGCGTCGCCGTCAGCGTCAGCACATGGACATTGTCGCGCAGCTGCTTGAGCTTTTCCTTGTGGGTGACGCCGAAGCGCTGCTCCTCATCGACCACGACCAGGCCGAGCCGCTTGAAGCTGACAGTCTTCGACAGGATGGCATGGGTGCCGATGACGATGTCCATCGTCCCGTCGGTGAGCCCGGCCCTCGTGTCGCGCATCTCCCTGTCCGGCACCAGCCGGGAGAGGCGGCCGATGTTGAGCGGGAAGCCGGCAAAGCGCTCGGTGAAGCCGGTATAGTGCTGGCGGGCGAGCAGCGTGGTTGGCGCCACCACCGCCACCTGCTGCCCGGCCATGGCCGAAACAAACGCGGCGCGCAGGGCGACTTCGGTCTTGCCGAAGCCGACATCGCCGCAGATCAGCCGGTCCATCGGCTTGCCCTCGGCCAGGTCGGACAGCACGTCTTCGATCGCGCGTTCCTGGTCGTCGGTTTCTTCCCACGGGAAGCGCTCGGCGAACTGATCGTAGGCGGCCTGTTCGGGTAGCAGCACAGTCGCGTGGCGCAGGGCGCGGGCGGCGGCGGTCCGAAGCAATTCATGCGCGATCTCGCGGATGCGCTCCTTTAGCCGCGCCTTGCGCCGCTGCCAGGCCTCGCCGCCAAGGCGGTCCAATGCGACGCCTTCGTTTTCGCTGCCGAAGCGCGACAGCACGTCGATGTTCTCGACCGGGATGAACAGCTTGTCGCCGCCGGCATAGGTGAGCGCGACGCAGTCGTGCGGCGAGCTACCCACGGGGATCGACTGCAACCCCTCATACCGCCCGATGCCATGGCCCAGGTGGACCACCAGATCGCCGGGGGTGAGGGCGGACAGCTCGGCTAGGAAGGCATCGGCGCTCTTCTTGCGCTTTTTGCGGCGCACCAGCCGGTCGCCGAGAATGTCCTGCTCGGTGATCAGTTCCAGATCGGCAGTGGCAAAGCCGGTCTCGAGCGGCAGCACCAGTGCGGCGGGCACGCCCTTTGCCGCCAGCCCGAGCGCGTCCTGCCAGCTCTCCGCCAAAGCCGGGGCGGGCCCCCTTGCACCTTTTGGGCTGGCCTCGCCGAGGATCGAGACGATGCGCGCGCGGCTGCCGGTGGAATAAGCGGCGATAATCGCCTTGCGGCCGGATATGGCGACGGCATGGAGGTGCTTGGCGGCCGCCTCATAGACATTGTCCCCGCGCGCGCGTTCGGGGGTGAAGTCGCGGGCGCTGGCGAAGCCGCAGTCGATGATTTTGCCGCTTTCGGGCTGGGCGAAAATGTCGGCGCGGTGGATCGGCCAGCTGTCGAGCTGTTGGTCCAGTTCCGCACGGGCGAGGTACAGCGCAGCGGGCTCGAGCGGACGGAAGCTGCCGGGCGCCTTGCCTGAGGTGTCGCTGCGAGTGGCGAAATAATCGGCGATGTCGGCAAGGTGCTCCTCGGCGGCACCGAGCGCGGCGTTGTCGATCACCATCAGGTCGGCGCTGGCAAGATGATCGAACAGGGTGGCTAGCCGCTCCTCGAACAGCGGCAGCCAGTGTTCCATCCCCGCCAGCCGCCGGCCGTCGGTAACCGCCTGATAGAGCGGATCGCCGGTGGCATTGGCTCCGAACAGCTCGCGGTAGCCGGTGCGGAAGCGCTTGACCGACGCCTCATCGAGCAGCGCCTCGCTGGCCGGAAGCAGCAGATGCTGGGCGACGGTGCCGGTCGAGCGCTGGGTGTTGGGGTCGAACAGCCGCAGTGTCTCCAGCTCGTCGCCGAAGAAATCGAGCCGCAGGCCCTGGTCGAGGCCGGAGGGATACACATCGAAAATCGAGCCGCGCACGGCGAATTCGCCAGCGTCCGCCACGGTGTCGGTGCGCGAATAGCCCTGCCGCTGGAGCAGGCCGATCAGGCTTTCGCGGCTGATCTCCATGCCGGGCTTGAGCAGCCGCACCGCCTCGCGGATGCGGAAGGGCGTGACTACGCGCTGCAACAGTGCGTTGGTCGTGGTAACCAGCAGCTGCGGACCCCGCGGCGCTTCCTGCAGCCGGTGCAATGCCGACAGGCGGCGGGCGCTGACCGACAGCGCCGGACTGGCGCGGTCGTAGGGCAGGCAGTCCCAGGCGGGAAATTCGATGACCTCAAGCTCGGGCGCGAAAAACGCCGCTGCGTCGGTAACGGCGCGCATCGCAGCATCGTCGGGCGCGACGAACACGACGCGCGAGGGTGCGGCGCGGGCGAGATCGGCCAGCACCAGCGGCTGCGCCCCGCGGGCGAGGGCGGCGAGGGTGAGCGGTGTCTTGGCGGTGAGGATGCGGGTGATTGTGGGCATGGTTGGGGAAGTGCCCCTATCCGGTCAGGAGCGCGCTGCCCAGCCCCCTCCCGCGAACCGGGACAAGTGGCTCACTGCGGGATCTTGACGTAATCCAGCATTTGCATCGCCATCATCTGCGGGCCGGCATAGGCGTCCGGAGCCGGCAGCGTGCCCAGCGCCCAGGCCATGACATCGACATCGTCCTCGTCGATCAGCGCTTCGAACCAGCCAATTTCCGCTTCGCCCCAGCCGGCCGCATAGCGATCGAAAAACCCGCCGATCATATAATCGGCTTCGCGCGTGCCGCGGTGCCAGGCGCGGAATTGCAGGCGGCGGAGGCGTTCGTCGATAGTCATGGCGCGCGGTTAGGGGGACAAGGAGGTGGAGGCAAGTGCCGGCGCGGGGAACGGTGTGTGCGGCACAGGCGTTTAGGCTGCGCGATAGCTGCCCGGAGACATCTCATGCTGACCCTGCCCGATCTGCCTTATGCCTACGATGCGCTCGAACCGGCGATGTCCGCCGAGACGCTCCACCTGCATCATGACAAGAATCATGCCACCTACGTCGAAAAGGCGAACGAGTTGGCGCAGAACGTTGGGCTCGGCGATATGGCGCTGGAAGACCTGATTTGCGAGGCGCGCGGGCGCAAGGACCAGAAGTTGTTCAACAATGCCGCGCAGGCCTGGAATCATGCCTTCTTCTGGGAGAGCATGTCCCCGGACAAAAGCGCGCCCAAGGGCGAACTTGGCAAGGCGATCACCAGTGCGTTCAGTGATCTGGCCGGGCTGAAAAAGGCGTTCGTCGAGGAGGGCGTCAACCACTTCGCCTCGGGCTGGGTGTGGCTGGTGCTGGACCGCGACAAGGGTCTCGAAGTGATCTCGACCCACGATGCCGACGACACTTTCACCAGCGATGCCGATTTTCCCCTGCTGGTCTGCGACATCTGGGAGCACGCCTATTATCTCGACTGCAAAAATGACCGCAAGGCGTACCTGATGCGCTGGTTCGATGAACTGGCGAACTGGGAGTTCGCCGGCCGGCAGTTTGAGGCCAAAATGCGCAGCGGGAAGGGTTATCGGTTTCCCGCCATGGCGGGAGCGGGGAGCTGAGCCCTGAAAAAAAGGTCAGAATTACAAAGATGAGGTAGTGGTCCGCGCCGGTTAGGGCGCGAACCACCAGCATATATCAGGCCGCGATCCGTACCGCAGTCAACTGAGCCTCGGGCAACGAATTGCTTTCGGCTTGCGGCATCAATTCTTCCTTACGGGCCGTCATCTCGTCGCACAGCTCGACAAGATCGATGCCGGATTCTCGAGCCTGGGCGAACATGCCGTCACCGGGCTGTTCCTCCTCCTTGACGTGGTGCTTGATTTCTTCCGACAGCACCTTGACTTTGGCGTCGTAGAATTCCTCGTCCGGCCCGCTGGCAAGGATGTCGTTAATCAACACCTTGGCGCCGTCGTGCTCGACATAGGCCTCGTCCAATGTGTCGTCTTCGATCTCACCCCGGAGCGCGGGATATAAGACTTCTTCCTCGATCGTGGCATGGACCTTGAGTTCGTTGCAGATCATTTCTGCCAGTTTGCGCTTGTCCTCGCTGCCACTGGCGGATTCAAACTGTTCGAAAAGATCTTCGACCTTGCGGTGATCGGCCTTGAGCAGGGCAATTGCGTCAGTGAAAGTTTCGCTCGCCATGGTAGATTGCTCCTCAGGATGCGCGCTGGATTGCACGGCATGGGGTGCATCGGTAAGTCCCCGCGCGGCTTGCGGTTCCGGGCCCTTTGCCGCAAGCCCGCAACGCTCTATCAGCTGAGTCTGTGCGACCTGAGCGGCTCAACCCCCTGTTCGTCGAAAGCTCTGCCCTGAAAGGTGTGGGCCCTAACGTCGCGCGCCCGCTCGACCGGCTGGGGCTGACCCGGGTGAAAGACCTCGCCTATCACCTTCCCGACCGCTTCGTCGAACGACGGGCGGTTGGCGATCTCGATTCCGCGAGCGTCGGCGAGAATATCGTCATAGCGCTGACACCGGTCGAATACCGCAGCTCCCCGGGGCGCGGCCCGCTGCGCGTGCTGGCTTCCGACGCCCCGGGCAATATCTGCGCGATCACCTTTTTCGGCCGCAACACAGGCTGGGGCAAAAAGCAGCTGCCGCTCGGCGAGAAGCGCTGGATCGCCGGGCGGCTCGACCAATACGGCCAGATGCTTCAGATCGTCCACCCGGACCATATCTCGGATGAAGGCAGCGCGGTGCTGGGGGCTCTTTGCGAGCCGGTCTATGCGCTGTCCGAAGGGCTGACGCAGGGCCGCATTGCTGCCCTGGTGCAGCAGGCGCTGACCGGGCTTCCTGAACTCCCCGAATGGATAGAACCCAGCCTGCTGGACCGCATGCACTGGCCGGCGTGGCGCGACGCGCTGCTGCTGGCGCACAAGGGCGAGCATGGGGCGGCGCGCGACCGGCTGGCTTATGACGAGCTGCTGGCCAACAGCCTGGCGCTGATGCTGGTGCGCAATGCCAACCGCGCGCGCATCGGCACGCCGCTGCAGGGCGACGGGCGGCTGCGCGCCAAGCTATCGCTGCCCTTCTCGCTTACCGGGGCGCAGCGGCGGGCGATTGGGGAGATCGAGGGCGACCTGGCGCAGGGCGCGCCGATGCTGCGGCTGCTGCAGGGCGATGTCGGCTCGGGCAAGACGGTGGTGGCCCTCGAAGCCCTGCTGGTCGCGGTCGAAGCCGGCGCGCAGGCCGCACTGCTGGCGCCGACCGAAATCCTTGCCCGCCAGCATTACGCCACGCTCACCCGCATGGCGTCGGCAACCGGCGTCAACATCGCGCTCTACACCGGCCGCGACAAGGGCAGGGCGCGCGAATCGATCCTGATGGGGCTGCTGGATGGCAGCATCGATATCGTCGTCGGCACCCATGCGATCTTTCAGGAATCGGTTGCCTACAAGAACCTCGCTCTGGTGGTGATCGACGAACAGCACCGCTTCGGCGTCGGCCAGCGGCTGATGCTCACGCAAAAGGGCCGCCGCACGCCGCACTGCCTGGCGATGACCGCGACGCCCATCCCGCGCACGCTGACCCTGGCGCAATATGGCGAGATGGACGTCAGCCGCCTCGACGAAATGCCGCCCGGCCGCCAGCCGATCGATACGCGGGTGGTCGCGGTGGAGCGCATCGGCGATGTCGTCGGCGCGCTGTCGCGGCATCTGGAGTCGGGCCAGCAGGCCTACTGGGTCTGTCCCATGGTGCGCGAGAGCGAGGTCGATGACATCGCCGCCGCCGAGGCGCGCTACGGCGAGCTCAAGGCCCGGTTCGGCGATCAGGTCGCGCTGGTCCACGGCCAATTGAAACCCGAGTTGAAGGATGCCGCCATGGAGCGCTTCGTGCGCGGCGAGGCGAAGTTGCTGGTCGCCACCACTGTTATCGAAGTCGGGGTCGATGTGCCCAATGCCACGCTGATGGTGATCGAACAGGCCGAGCGTTTCGGCCTCGCCCAGCTCCACCAGCTGCGCGGGCGCGTCGGGCGGGGCGAGGGCAAGTCGGTGTGCCTGCTGCTGCGCGGCGGCGCCCTTTCGGAAACCTCGCGCGAGCGCCTGGCGCTCATGCGAGAGACGCAGGACGGCTTCCGCCTCGCCGAGGAGGATCTGCGACTGCGCGGCGGCGGCGAATTGCTCGGCACGCGGCAATCGGGCGACACCCCGTTCCGCATCGCCTCGCTCGAGCAGCTCCAGCGTCTGCTCCCGCTGGCGCATGACGATGCGCGGCTGCTGATCGAACGCGCCATAAATGATGGGGGGGGCGGGCTCACAGCGCCGCGCGGGGAAGCGGCGCGGCTGCTGCTTTATCTGTTCGAGCGCGACTGGGGGGTGCAGCTGCTGCGGGGCGGGTAAAACTCTTCGGGCGCGGCCCTTGCCGTTCGCCAGGGCTTCAGGACAAAACGCAGGCTGATCGATCGGCTGACAGCGTGCCAGTGCGGCGCTGTGAGTGCGACCTGCCGCAAAGATTGTGGCCATCAACCATTCGCGTCGTTATGCGGGAAAGATGCGCCCCATGCCGCCCGATGGATCCGCAGTTTCAGTCCTTTATCCGGGGTTTGGCCAGGTGGCGGCAGCGCGATCGGCTCCGCCTCGCTGGACGCCCGATCTTGCGGCCGGGATCGGCGGCTGGCGCTGGTTTCGCGATCTGGTTGTTTTGGCGGTCCTGATTTGCGCAGCGTTGGTATTTTGGCCGGCGGCGGAAGCTTTCCATCCCGCTCCCGCCGATCGAATCGTTTCACGCCCGCCTGCAACGTCCAAGCCATTGCCAGTCAGGCCCGCGCAGTCGGCCAAGCGCACGTCGGTCCTCCCCGGCGAGACGCTGGCAGAATCACTGCAACGTGCCGGCGCCGACGAAAGCGCTGCCAAGGCGGCAGCGAAACTGGTCGGAGCGGCAATATTCCCCGAGCGGATCGAACCCGGCGCGACAATCGAAGTCTTTTTGCGTCCGCCAGCCGCAACGGGTGCGGCCCCTGCACTCGAATGGCTGAGACTGCGTGCCCGGCTCGATCTCTTCCTGACACTCAAACGCCAGCATTACAGTTTTGCGGTGTCCGCCACGCCCGTCAGCGTTGATGCAACGCCGATCCGGATGCGCGGTCAGGCGGGGGGGCGCCTTGCTGAATCGCTGGTCGATGCCGGAACTCCGCCGGCAGTCATCAAGCGCTATCTGGCGGTAATCGCCGATCAGCACGATCTCACCAAGGACGTCACCCCTTTCGACAGCTTCGACCTCATCTACGCCAATCGCCGCGCGGCGGACGGTTTGGTTGCGCCGGGCGAGCTGCTTTATGCGGCGTTGCTACGCGGCGAGCGTCCGCTTGCAGAGTTGGTCCGGTGGAATGGTGAGGGGGAGTTTTTCGCGGTCGCCGGGCAGCGGCGCGGGGGCGCGGCGCGCGAATGGCCCGTCAACGGGCGGTTCACCTCCGCTTACGGCATGCGCTACCACCCCATCCTGGGCTTAACGCGGATGCATGCGGGGATCGACATTGGTGCAGCCTGGGGCACGCCGGTGCATGCGATCGCCTCAGGGACGGTCGCCTTTGCCGGCTGGCACGGCGGCCATGGCAACTTCGTCCGGCTGAGCCATAGCGGCGGACTCGCCACCGGCTATGCGCACCTCAGCCGGTTGGCGGTCGGACCGGGGACTCGGGTCGGCGCCGGTCAGGTCATCGGCTATGTCGGCTCGACCGGCCTCTCGACCGGCCCGCATCTGCATTACGAAGCCTATCGCGATGGACGCAGCATCGACCCTGCCGCGGCGGGAATTGGCGCGCGGCAAGCGCAAGCTGCGACGCACGGTCCCTTGGTCATCGTCAAGGGAATGGCGGCACTCAAAGCGATCTCCCCTGCGACCGGATCGGCCCCCAGATTGCGTTGATCTCGATTACGTCGTGATAAACGGCCTGGCCACAGCGAAGCCTATCGCAGCAATGGCCAGATAGAGGCCGAGCGGAAGCTTCAGGGTTGCCCGTTGGGCGCCGCGCAGCAGGCGGACCGCCGCGTCGGTCAGGCCGATCAGGCAAGCCGTCAGCAGCAGCAGCGGCAAGCTCAGCGGCCCGAGCCATAGTCCGATGGCGCCGAGCAACTTCGGATCGCCCCCGCCCAGTCCCTCGCGGCCGGTCATCCGGCGGAAACCGGTGCCGACCAGCCACAGCGCGCCGAAGCCGATGATGCCGCCCACCAACCGCTCGCCCAGGCTCAGGCCTTCGATCCACGGCGGAGAGATGAAGGCGACTGCGGCTAGCGGCAGCGTCAACCGGTCAGGCAGCCACAGGTACAGCAGGTCGAACAGCGCCAGTGCGACGAGCAGCCAGACCAGTGGCGCGAGCAGCGGCCACTCCAGTGCGAACAGGACGCTGCCCAACGCTCCGCAGACCAGTTCGACATAAAGATGCAGCGGATCGATCCGTGCCCCGCAGCTCCGGCATTGCCCCTTGGCCAACAGGAAGCCGGCAATCGGCACCAACTCGTACCAGCTTAACTGCCGCCCGCAGCCATCACAGCGCGAGCGCCCGCGATTGGCGCTGAGACCCTGCGGCCAGCGGACCAGCATGGTCGCGATATAACTCCCGGCCAGCAGGCCGAGCAGTACGCCAATCACCGCCGCAAGCCCGGCGGGGAGGGCGGCGAATGCGGCCAAGTTTACGGATGATCCCACGCCCGACCCCCTAGTCTTTGCGATGCCGACAGCCAAGTTTCACGGTTTTGCAAAATTTATTTTTTCAACGGTGAAACCAAAGTGCGCCAACGAACGTATCTGCACAGTAGTGGCGGTCACTGGGCTGGTAGCACGGGGTCACTAACACTGAACAGGATGGGTAGGGTAGATGAGAAATCGTGAATTAGGCGAAGCGGTTTCTTCTGCGCAAAGTCTGGGCATCTCGGACAAAGTCTCGGCCCACGTTCCAGAATATTCTTTCATTATGGTGTCTTGCTGTCTGGCATGGGCATGAGCGATGTACGGCGCGCCCGATCGTTTCGGTCCGGACAACGCATTGCGAAAGTGTCTTGCGGCGGCGCTGTCCCTCTGCCTTCACGGACTGGCCCTGGTGCTGGCGTTGCTGTTTGCAACCAGCGCGGCGAAGCCGCCTCCTCCCGATTTGAACCTTGCGTCCTTCGACGTCACGACCCCCGGCCCGCCGGTGCCGACGCCGCCCAAACCGCCCCAACCCAAAAAGGTGCCGCCGACACCCCGGCAGCCGATCGTCATACCCCCGCCGGTCATCGAGTTGCCGACCCTGTCGCCGATGGTCGTGGAACTTCTGGCCCAGTCGGACGCCCAGGCGGCGTCCGGGGCCTGCGACCTGACTGCGCCGGTGCAGGCGGCACTGCAAACCAGCCCGGAGGTGCAGGCGCTCCTCCCCTCGATCCCGTCGGAACGCCGCTCAGTCGCCAATGCGATTGCGGTGTGGAACCAGAGCTGGGTGCCGCCAGACGCGCAGCTGCAAGAGCAGGCGCTTGCAAGCATTCGCTCCGCCGTGGTCATGACGGTCGCCGCAGCGTCGGAGGCGTGCCGGCTCCAGCCGCAGGGCGGGCCGCGGCTGATCTATCTGCCGGGACCGCCAGGGACCGAGACAACGGTGCTGGCGCTCGGCTCGGGCGAGTGGACCTGGCAGCAGGTGGCCGACAGTGCGCAGCCGGAATTCACGCTGGGCAGCGAAGTATTGCTGCCGGGCCAGCCTACCGCGGGCTTTCCCGCAGAGTTTACGTCGCTTTGGAGAAAAATTTTTGAGCCCTGATTTTGAATTGGTCGCGGCCACATCCGGTGGTCTGGACTCGTATCGGCAGGTAGGAGAATAGTGATGTCTGTGTTGAAGAACCTGATTGTAAGTACTGCGGCCTGCGCACTTTGCGTGGTGCCGATCGCGCCGGCATTGGCCTCAAGCCACCGGGAAGCGCCCAACATCACCAAATATCCCAAGGTCGATAACACGGACCTGTACATGTTCCGCAGCTACGAACCGGGGCGCGAGAGTACCGTTACAATCATCGCAAACTTCTATCCCGACCAGAGCCCCGGGTCAGGACCGAACTATTTCACGATGGATCCCAATGCGGTCTATGAAATTCACATCGACAATGATGGCGATGCGGTCGAAGACCTCACCTATTCGTTCCGCTTCACCAACGCGCTCAAGGGCGGAACCGGCATTGCGCTCAACGTTGGTGGCAAGAATGTCACAATTCCGCTGCGCGCCATCGGGCCGATCACCTCAGCTGACGATCCCGATCTCAACGAGAAGGAGACTTACACCCTTACCCAGATCACCGGCAACCGGCGCAGTGGCACGCGTGGCAATATAACCGCGACATCAGGTGGCGGCACCAGCTTTGTCAAGCCGATCGATAACATCGGCAACAAGACGCTGCCGGAGTACGCTGCCTACGCCAACAGCTTCATTTACAACGTCAGCATTCCCAATTGCTCGGGCGGTGGACGCGTATTTGCCGGGCAGCGGGAGGAAGCCTTTGCGATCAATCTTGGGCCGACGTTCGATCTGGTCAATTATATCCCGATCGAAGGTGCCAGCGCGCCATTTGCCAACAATACCGGCGGCTTTCCAGGGGGCATCAGACAAAGCCGCAACAACGACGATCTGGTCGGCAAGCGCAACGTCACCTCGCTCGCTTTGGAAATTCCGATTGCCTGCCTGATCGGTTCGGGAAATCGCGTGATCGGCGCTTGGTCGACAGCCAGTCTGCCACAGGCCAAGATTCTCGATCCGAGTCCGACCTATGAACGGCCAAGCTATCATGGCGGCGCCTATGTCCAGGTATCGCGGCTTGGCATGCCACTGGTCAACGAATTGGTTATCGGGCTCAATCGCAAGGACCTGTTCAACGCAGCCAAGCCTACGCAGGATGGAGCGCTGGCGGACTTTGTCACCAATCCAACCTTCCCGGCCATCCTTGACGTGCTGTTCCGCGGGCCGGTAAATGCCACGCTTAACACCAATATCGCCAACCTCGCGCCGAACAATTTCCCACGCAACGATCTGGTCGCCACTTTCTTGACCGGTATCAGGACGCTCAATCAACAGTCCAAGGTAACTGCGTCGGAAATGTTGCGGCTCAACACCGATATCGCACCAACAGGGCGGGCCGCGCAGAAGAACCTAGGGGTGGTTGCCGACGACCTTGCCGGCTTCCCCAACGGACGGCGACCCGGGGACGACGTGACGGACATCGTGTTGCGGGTGGCGATGGGCAGGCTATGCCATCCGGTGCCGATCAATGGCACGCAGACCGACCTTGGCCTGTGCACACCAGCCAACGCACCGGTTGGCACTGTCGCCTTTACCGATGGTGCGCCGATTTCGGCGCGCGATCTGCAGGGCGTCTTCCCTTACCTCAACACGCCGATCCCTGGCTCGCCCCGCTCGGTGCGTGACGCCGCCGCAGACGTGCCCGCACAGCCGTAAGGAGGGCTTGACCCATGAATAAGAAAACCTTCCTGAGGCTTGGAGGCAGTCTCATGCTCAGCGCGGCCCTGGCCGCCTGCGGGAGCGATAATGGGAACGGGGGCGGGAATCCGAACCCGACCCCAACACCGACACCGTCGCCAACCCCTAGTCCCACACCCACGTCGGCAAGCTTCCAGAGCATGTTCGGGGCAAGCTTCGCGGCGATCTTCGATGCGTCTCCCACCAGCGAGCCGGTCGATCCAACGGATGCCAGCGTTCCGGCGCTGGCTCCGGCCAGCGAACCGATCA
>JANMCD010000144.1:0-18856 GCA_031360905.1 Novosphingobium sp. | reverse complement strand
CGTTGGCATAGAGCAGCACGTCATTGCTGACCTTGTAATCGAGGCCGACGCGCCAGGATATGTTGTCTTCCTTCAGCTTCCCGGTGATCGGCGGGCCGTTGGTTAATGCGGCTGTATAGGTGAAGCAGGTGCCATTGATGCCCTTGCCGCCAAACAGCGTTTCCACCCGGCCCGTCGGCGTGGTGGAGGAGCAGATGGACGAATCGATCGTGCTCTTCGTGTAGCGCGCCGCGGCCTTCAGCGTGAGCTGTTCGGTCAGGTCGAATTCAAGATTGCCGAAAGCGGCATAATTCTTGATGTCCTGGCGATTGGTTACGGCGCTTTCCTGGATATAGTTAAGGCCCGGCCTACTGTTCGAGGTATCGAAATAGGTCAGCAGCTGATCTTCGAAAGTCGTGCTTTTTTCAAAGTTCGCGCCGACCAGCCAGCGCAACGTCGCCTTGCTGTCATTGGCGAGCCGAAGCTCCTGGTTGAACGTTCTGATGTAACCGTCGGCCCTCCGGAGGTCCCACGTCACCAGCGCATTGCCGTCCTGGTCCACGCGCTGTTTCTGATCGAAATCGATATAGGACGTCAGCGAAGTGAGGGTGAGATCGCCAAGCTCGATATCGCCGCGCAGCGCCAGCTGCCACAACTTGCGATCAGAGAAGGGATCGAAATTGGCCAGACGGCCCGTGCCTTGGACATATCCGCCGACCCCATTACCGCAATCACAGCCGACAAAAAGGGTGCCAACATCGGGTGTAAGGATGGTGCCCGTCCCCCGATCGATAACCAGGCTGCTCCAGTCAGCCGCACGGGCATTGTCCGGTGAGAAAGTGGATGTGTTGATGAGCGCGGCGTTGGGGCTATCCTGGGTCTGCGGGTTGAAGCTGATCAGCTGCTGCGCCTGCGGCTGCGACTTGTCGATCCAGCCATTCGCGTTGAACTGAAGCTTGATGGTATCCGATGGTTCGACTTCGAGCAGAAGGCGGCCAGCAACGTAGGACTTGTGCCCGTTGGTGTCATCACGCGTGACGCTTTTCTGCCAATCGTCCGAATTCAGCCCCGTGACGGCCACACGCATTCCCGCGCGATCGCCAAGCGGACCACTAACATAGGCATTGCCTTCGATGGTATTGAAGCGACCAAAGCTGATGTCTCCGCCAGCCTGCCAGGTATCCGTCGGCTTGGCGGCGATATAGTTGATCGCGCCGCCGGTCGAGTTCTGGCCGAACAGGGTGCCCTGCGGCCCCTTCAGGACCTCGATACGCTCAAGGTCGAACGCAGTGTGCGAGGCCAGGATCGGGAACGGCAGCGGAGCCTGATCAAGATAAACGCTGACCGCCGGATAGACGCCCAGCGAGCTTTCCTGGAAGCCAATGCCGCGCAGGGTAAAGATGGGCGTGTTGGTCGTGCTTGTCGAATAGGCCAGGCCGGGGACGATCGACGCGATGTCCTCCAGCGAACTGATCCTGCGCTCCTTCAGCGCTTCGCCACCGAACGCGGTAATCGTCAGACCAACGTCATTGAGGTTCTGTTCACGCTTGTTTGCGGTCACCACGATCGCGTCGTCATCGACGTTGGTGCCGGCCTCCTGCGCATTGGCGCCGGCGTCCTGCGCAAATGCGGTCCCGCAGCCGCCCACCGTGGCCAGCGCGATCAACGCCGCATTCAAATACAAGCTCTTGGATGAATTTCGCATAAATTTTACCCCCCCCCGATGCCATGCAACTTTTGGTGGGTCATGCCTACGTCGGTGCGGTGCTCAAACAAGGGCAGAGTCTGCCAAAATCTGTTACTTTGGTGACGCGCTACAAGTCGATGCCCGAGATGCACGAGCGCGCGGTGAGGATGATGGCGGGCCAATATGTAGGTCTACGACGAAAGATGTCAGGCGCCAACTGGGCCAACTGGCACGCACCAGCGACGCCACCTTTCACCTTGCTAAGTAGCCGGAACCTGCACAGCGTCGATGCTAGATTCGTTACGAATCGCTAACGGCCCTCGCCGTCCGGGCGTCCGCGCCCGGACCGGAAGTTCCCCGGCGAAACGCCGTACCAGCGCTTGAACGCCTTGCCGAAGTTCGCCGGGCTGTCGAATCCCAGCGCCGCCGCCACCTGCTTGATCTTCATCTGATCGTTGGCCAGTAGCTCCCGCGCCCGGGCGCGCAAAAATTCGTCAGTCGCCTCGCGGTAGCTCGTGCCCAGGCTGCGCAGCCTCCGGATGAGCGTGCGAGACGTGACATGCATCGACGCCGCCACTTCGTCCAGCGTTGGTAGCGGGCGCAGACGGTCCTCGCGCTCGAATTCGCTAGCCAGGTTCGCGCGCACGCGGCCGAGCGTCTCGCGCTCCACCGACGACGCCATCGTCGCTTTGCACTGCGCCAGCGCGTGGTCCCACGTCGATTCGACGTGCCCCAGGTTCCGCAGCGCGCGCCACGCCGCTGGGATGACCAGCGCGTTGCGTGCGGTGGCGAAGCGCACCGGGAAAGGGAAATACGCGCGACAGCGGTCGGCGTGCGCGGTGGCCGGATAGTCCAGCTCTAGCACCGCTTGCGAGAGATCCACGCCATAGACAGTTTCCAGGTGGTTCTGCAAAAGGACCACAGGCGTCTCCACCAGGAACGGCTTGACTGCTCCAAGATCGATCAGCGGGTACAGTTCCGCGAAGAAGTGCTCGCCTTCCTGGCGGCCCTGCATATGCATGTATGGGATGCGGCTGGGGAAGTAGCGCAGGAACGCATCAAGACCATGACCCAGCGTCGGCGCGCTTGCCAGCGCGATGGTGGTCGGCCCGTGAAAGTGACCGGCGAGACTGCCAGCCCACTCGTAGTACCACGCAGGATCCGCGGCAAGATCGAGCGCGTTGCGGGCGTAGGTTAGCGCCTGGCCTACCGTGATGCGATAATCCGGATCCTGCAGTGCCTCGTGTCCGAGCCCGGTGCCAGCGAAGAGACGCTCCAGGTCAAACCGTCGCGCCAAGTGCCGCCCATACGTTATCGGCATAAGCAGGTTTTCAATTGCACGGCGGTCCAGAAGGCGTCTCTTTCTCTCCCCCTTAAATCGACCCGGCCTTTTTAGGTCGGTTTGTTGAAGTCAGGCCGCCGGGGATGCGATCTGACAGGCGAGTCGCAGATAATGATCTGGCTCAATTTTTTCCGACAGGCTGCATCCGAAGTTCGAGCAGGAGCTGATCAATGACCACGCTACCAATATGCGCGTGCCGAACGCAACCGCTTCCTTATTCTAAAAAGGCGCACGATGGGCAAACACGCCCTTATAGACCCGTTAATCATCTCAGCCACATCAGGTTCCCACCTGACGTGCTTGCTGTTAAATTATGGCTCAGGCCTCGGCTAGCCGTTCGCTGCGCCGGATGCTGACATGTTGCGCGCCGCGCTCGTCGGGGAAGAGCTTGTTCGGCTTCGTTCTGGTTCAATTGTTAAGCCTCCTCGGTCCCGAGGTCATTCACCTCGAGGATCGTCTCATCGCGTGTCACCAAAGTAACAGCTTTTGACACGCCCTTCCCTTGGCGTCCGGGTGGCTGGTCCTTAGCCTCATCGCATCAATAAGGCGCACGCGTGGAATCGCGAGCCAACCCTGAGGAGAGATGCATTGACTGAAGCGGAGATTATCGCGCGTAATGTCGCGAAAGTGCGCGAGTTCATTGATTGCTGGGAAGCACTCGACTGCGACCACGCGATGCGCTGCCTGTCGGAAGACATCGTCTACATCAACCAGCCGCTTGCGCCGGTGGTCGGCCAAACTGACGTGCGCAAGATCGTCGATGGCATAATGAAGCTGTCGAGGCGCGTCCACTGGGAACTGCGCAACTGTTTCGGTCGGGGCAATGTCGTGGTCTCTGAACGGCTGGACCTTTGGGATTTCGATGGCAAGGGCTGGGGCCTTGCGTTGCCGTGCATCGGCATGTTCGATCTCAACGAAGAGGGTTTGATCTGCGGCTGGCGCGACTATTTCGATAACCAGATGTGGTTCGCGAACGGCGGCCCGACCCTCCACCTCGATTGATCCGGAGTACCGAAACCATGAACACGACCGACCCCCGCCTCGCCCGCAACGAAGCAACCGTGCGCGCCTTCCTCAATGGCTGGAACAATCGCGATGCAGACGCCTGCATGGAACACGCCACCGAGGACATGAGCTACCTCAATCAACCGCTCGAAACGATCAAGGGCAAGGCGAACGTGCACAAGATGATCGCGTCGATCCTCGCGCCTGCCAACCGCGTCGCCTTTGAGCTGGTCAACTGCTTCGCGCACGAAAACAAGGTCATCACCGAGCGGGTCGACCGCTGGGACTGGTCCGGCAGCGGCAAGTGGGAGATGGAGCTCAAGGTGTGCGGCATGTTCGAGCTCACCGTCAACGGCAAGATCATCGAGTGGCGCGAGTATTACGACAACGCCTACTGGACCAACAACGGCGGCCCGAGCCTCGAGCTCTGAGCGCCGCGCGCGCCAATTCAATGAAAATCGAGAGGAAAAAACGATGAACATTCCTACCTCGCTGTTTACGAAGAACGGCAAGCTGAGCGTCCCTGGTGCGGACGAGCTAGGCTTCGACCCGCAAGAGATGAAGGCGAAATACGACTTCGAGCGCGACCGCCGCCTGCGGCCCGATCGCGAGTCGCAGTACCAGCAAACCGAGGGCGAGTTCGCGCACTACAACGACGACCCTCACACGCCGCGCATTGAGCGGGAACCGGTCGCCGAGACGGTCGAGGTGGTGGTGCTTGGCGGGGGTTTCGGCGGCCTTTACATGGGCGCGCGACTTGAGGAAGCCGGGATCAAAAACTTCCGCATCATTGATCGCGCGGGAGACTTCGGCGGCACCTGGTACTGGAACCGCTATCCGGGCGCGCAGTGCGACGTCGAGTCCTATATCTACCTTCCGCTGTTGGAGGAGACCGGATATATGCCCAAAGAGAAATATTCCTATGGGTCTGAGATTTTCGAGCAAGCGCAACGCATCGGCCGCCGCTTTGGCCTTTACGAGCGCGCGCATCTCCAGACGCAGGTGACGAATTGCACCTGGAACGAAGCCGAAGACCGCTGGACGGTGAAAACTGATCGCGGCGACGTCATTGATGCACATTATTTAATAATCGCCAGCGGCTCGCTCAATCGGCCCCAGCTGCCGGGCTTGCCGGGTCTGAGCGACTTCGAAGGCCACACTTTCCACACCAGCCGCTGGGACTACGCCTACACCGGCGGCTCGCCGACTACGCCGTTAGACAAACTTGGCGACAAGCGTGTCGGCATCATCGGCACCGGAGCCACCGGTGTGCAGTCGATCCCCCCCGTGGGCAAAGCCGCCAAGCACCTGTACGTTTTTCAACGGACGCCCTCGTCGGTGGCCGAGCGCGGCAACAGCCCGACCGATCCAGAATGGTTCAAAACGCTTCGGCCCGGCTGGCAGTCGGCACGTGACGACAACTTTACCGCTTTGCTCCTCGGCGTTGAAGTCGAGGAAGACTTGGTCAATGATGGCTGGACGGAGCTGTTCAAGTCGCTAGGCGCGCTGCTCGACGGCTCGGGCAAGTCGAACCTGACTGATGCGGAGATCAAGCAGCTGGGCGAGATTCTCGACTTCCAACACGACAACCGCGTGCGCGGCCGCGTGGAGTCGACGGTGAACGACCCAAAGACCGCCGAGGCGCTCAAAC
Organism: Novosphingobium sp.; assembly: GCA_031360905.1. Taxonomy (GTDB): domain Bacteria; phylum Pseudomonadota; class Alphaproteobacteria; order Sphingomonadales; family Sphingomonadaceae; genus Novosphingobium. The sequence goes on along the minus strand of JANMCD010000144.1, from coordinate 13,192 downwards.
ACTGGTACCGCCCGTGGTGTAAGCGGCCGACATTCAACGATGAGTACTTACCCACTTTCAACCGCCCCAACGTGACCCTGGTGGACACAGGCGGCAAAGGCGTGGAGCGCATTACGCGCAAGGGCGTGCTGGTCGCAGGCGTCGAGTATGAACTGGACTGCCTGATCTTCGCCACCGGCTTCGAAGTGGACCGGGCCACTTACACGCACCAGGCCGGGCTGGAGATCATCGGCCGCGGCGGCGTGAAGTTGGGGGACTACTGGTCCAAAGGCATGCGCACTTACCAGGGGCTAATGTCGCACAACTTCCCCAACTTGTTCCACATCGGCTTTACGCAGACAGGCTACACGCCGAACTTCACCTATATGGGTGCCAATCAATCCCGGCACATCGCGGCGGTGATCGCCGACGCCAACACCAAGGGCATCAAATCCCTGGAGCCGACGAAGGAGGCAGAGGCAGATTATGTGGCGCTGGTGTCGGCGCCTAACGCGATGACCGACTACCTCGCCAGCTGCACCCCGGGCTATTACAACGCTGAGGGCGGCACGGAGAACAACGCCGGCTTCCTGCAAGGCCACTACCCGGAAGGCGGACTGAAATTCTACGAAATGCTCGCGCAGTGGCGGGCGGATGGCAAGTTCGAGGGGCTCACGGTCCGCCGCTGAAGTTGTCGGGCGTCAGGAGTGGTCGGACTGGTCGGCATGCCTTATGCATATCGACCAGGTCGACCGCTCGGGCACGACAACCGAAATTCAGGGAAAGTGTCGATGAGCACCGAAGGCAGTATCGAGAGTCTTCTCAAGAGCGCCCGCCGCCATCGCCTAGGCGATTTGCTGTGGCGAAGCGCGGCTCGGACGCCGAAAAAGACAGCCATCGTCTACGGCGGTCTTCGACAAACTTTCGCCGAGCTCGACGATGTCGTGAACAGAACGGCGAACGCTCTGGCAGATCGCGGCGTGAGCAAGGGCGATCACATCGCCATGCTGTCACACAACAACCATGCTTTCGTCGTCGTTCGCTTTGCGCTTGCCCGGCTCGGCGCGGTGATGGTGCCGATCAATTTCATGCTGAACGCATCAGAGGTCGCTTACATCCTCGACAACGCGGAAGCGAGCGGCCTGATCGCAGAAGATGCGTTGGCTGCAACGGCAGACGCCGCAATCGCTGAAGCCAAGCTCAAGCTCAAGGTCAAGGGCGCCATTCGCGAAATGCTGTCAGCGACGCCGAGCGGATGGGAATGCGTCCAGGACTGGATGGAGCATCCAAATTCCATAGCACCAGACGTCGAAATCGATGACGATGAACCAGTGCAGATGCTCTATACCAGCGGCACTGAATCACGGCCAAAAGGCGCCTTGCTGTCGGCTCGTTGTCTCTACTCTCACTACACGAGTTGCATTGTTGATGGCGAGATGAGCAGCGACGATGTCGAAGTGCATGCGCTACCTCTGTATCACTGCGCGCAGCTCGATTGCTTCCTGACCCCCGACATCTATCTCGGCGCCACCAGCATTGTCCTCGCGTCGCCCGAAGCCGGCACTTTGCTGCGCACCATCGAGGCCGAGCGCGTCACGAAAATATTCTGCCCACCGACGGTGTGGATTTCGCTACTCCGTCATTCCGATTTCGACACGACAGATTTGTCATCGCTAACGAAGGGCTACTACGGCGCGTCGATCATGCCGGTGGAAGTGCTCAAAGAACTAAGCGCTCGCCTTCCCAACGTTCGTTTGTTCAATTTTTACGGGCAGACCGAGATGTCGCCGGTCGCGACGATCCTCAAGCCAGAAGACCAGATGCGAAAGCCGGGCTCCGCTGGTCGGCCTGCGATCAACGTTGAAACCGCCATCTTCGATGACGAAGATCGCCCGGTGCCTCCCGGCGTGGTTGGCGAAATCGTCCATCGTGGCCCACACGTCACGCTCGGCTATTGGAAGAACCCCGAGAAAACCGCCGAAGCATTCCGCAACGGCTGGTTTCACAGTGGCGACCTGGGCGTGATCGACGACGAAGGTTACCTCAGTGTTGTCGACCGCAAGAAGGACATGATCAAGACCGGCGGCGAAAATGTGGCGAGCCGGGAAGTGGAAGAAATGATCTTCACCCACTCGGCAGTGTCCGAAGTCGCCGTATTCGGCGTGCCGCACCCGCGCTGGATCGAAGCCGTCATGGCCGTGGTCGTGCCGCGCGCGGGACACAGCGTCAGCGAAGAGGAAGTGATGCAGTTCTGCCGCGAGCGCATGGCCAGCTACAAAGCACCAAAGCTCGTGGAAGTCATCGATGAGCTGCCGAAGAATGCGAGCGGCAAGATCCTCAAACGCGAACTTCGCGAACGCTTTTCCCATCGCGGTCAGGGTTCCGGGGCGTAGCGGCCCAGCCTTTGTGATCGGCACACCGACGCGCCCAGCTCGGCATAAACACAGGAGATTCGCATGACCGACGTCAATCGCAATACTTCCCGATTTTTCATCGGCGGCACTTGGGTTGAACCTTCGTCCACGCAGGTTTTTACGCTGGTCAATCCATCGACCGAAGAAGTCATTGGAACGGTTCCTGAAGGAAAGCACGCCGACATCGATCGTGCGGTCGCGGCGGCACGAAAGGCATTCGACGGCAGTGGCTGGCGCGATCTTCCGGCTTCCGAACGCGCAATGGCGCTGAGACGTTTCGGCGAAGCGCTGCAACGCCGCAAACCGGAACTCACGCAAGCAGTGTCTCGCCAGAACGGCATGCCCGGCTGGCTCAGCACCTTGTTCGAAGGCGATGTCGCGCTTTCGTTGCTCGACTATTACGCCGACCTGGCCGAACAACAGCAGATGCGCGAGACGCGCCCATCTCAGCTCGGCAAAGAAACCTTGGTCGATCGTGTCCCGGTCGGCGTGATCGCTGCCATCGTGCCGTGGAATTTTCCGGTTGCCCTGGCGATGACCAAGATTGCGCCAGCACTCGCGGCCGGTTGCACGATGGTCATCAAGCCATCTCCCGGCACGGTGCTCGACAGCTACATTCTCGCGGAAGCCGCTATCGAAGCGGAGCTACCCCCGGGCGTGATAAACTGGGTGGCAGCCGATCGCGATGTCGGCGCTTATCTCGTCTCTCATCCGGATGTCGATAAAGTCGCGTTTACCGGCTCGACGGCGGCGGGACGCATTATCGCCCGCGAATGTGGTCAGTTGCTGCGTCCGGTCACGCTCGAACTCGGCGGCAAATCTGCAGCCATCATTCTCGAAGATGCTGATCTCGATAAGCTCGTCGAGAATCTGCCAATGGCCTCGTTTCTGAACAACGGACAGACCTGCTTCGCTAGCACTCGCATCCTCGCGCCGCGGAGCCGCTACGCTGAAATCATCGATGCGGTCGCGAGCCTTTCAGCGCAGTTGAACGTCGGCGACGCGCTGGACGCGGCGACGCAGATCGGACCGATGGCGTCGTCCGCACATCGGGATCGGGTCGAGAAGTACATTGCCAAAGGATGCGATGAAGCGCGCCTCGTCACCGGGGGCGGCAGGCCGAAGAACACCAGTCGCGGTTGGTTCGTCGAACCCACGGTTTTCGCCGATGTGGATAACAAATCCGTCATCGCCCAAGAAGAAATCTTCGGACCAGTACTGGCCATCATTCCGTACGACGACGAAGCGGAGGCCGTTCGCATTTCCAACGACAGCGCTTTCGGACTTGGCGGCACCGTGTGGAGCCGCGATGAAGTGCACGCGCTGGATGTGGCCTCGCGCATCCAGACCGGAACCATTGGCATCAACGGCTACGCGCCGGCAGTGGGTTCGCCATTTGGCGGCGTGAAGGCGAGCGGTCTTGGCCGCGAACTCGGACCGGAAGCGCTGAGCGGTTATTGGCATCTCAAGTCGACTTACGTGATGTAGCAAATGATGGTGCGAGCAATCATGCCATCGCGACCGGCAAGCGATCCACGCTAGGGCGCAACGGCAATAGTCAGAGCAAAAATGCTAACAGAGGAAAAACCTGTGCCTTTAGATCCGCAACTTCACAAATTTATTTCCGACCTGGCGGCTGCTGGAGCACCTGAATTCAACGCCCTGTCGGTGGACGCCGCGCGAGCCGCCCTTGGCGAACTGGTCGCATTGTTTCCGGCGACGCAATCGATTGCCAAGTCCGAAGATCGCGTGCTTCAGGCAGGACGCGTTTCGGCCAGAATCTACACACCGAATGGAACCGGACCGTTTCCAGTTCTGCTCTACCTACATGGCGGCGGCTGGGTGATCGGCGATCTCGATTCCTACGATGCGATCTGCCGTGAACTCTGCGGCGCGGTTGGTTGCATCGTCGTCTCGGTCGACTATCGACTTGCGCCAGAGCATCGCTTCCCCGCCGCTGTAGACGACGCCCAATTTGCCCTGCGCTGGGCGATCGAGCACTGCGAAGAAATCGGCGGCGATCCCGCGCGCATCGCCATCGGCGGCGATAGCGCCGGCGGCAATCTCGCGGCGATCACTGCGCTTGAAGCGCGCCAATCTTTTCCGGGCAGGCTTTGCGCTCAGTTGCTGGTCTATCCCGTAACCTCGCACATCAGCACGCCAAGTCAGTCGATGATCGACAACGCTGAAGGCTATCTGCTGACCCGGCGCGACATGGTTTGGTTCACCGATCACTACCTCGGACCTGGACACGACGGCCGCGATCCGCGCTTCAATTTGAGCTGTGTCGATGATCTCTCCGGACTTCCGCCCACGTTGGTCATAACTGCCGAGTTCGACCCGCTTCGCGATGAGGGAGTTGCCTACGCGGCGGCGCTGAAAAAAGCAGGAGTAGCGGTCGATCACTCACGCTATGAAGGCGCTATCCACGGCTTCTTTATGTTCTTCGCGGCTTTCGACGTGAGTCGCCGATCGATGAACGAAGCCAGCGAGTGGCTCAAAGCCCAGTTCGCTCGTGTCTGAAAGAGGAATCACACCGCTCATTTGCGCGCGCGTATCAAGATAGCTCTGGCGTCGCTGGCAGCGCGATCCGCTTGTGACGTTCGCTCGACCGGCCTGCTTCAACCCTGACAAGGCCACCCGACGATCGAGGCGCGCATTTTGTCAGCATCCGGCGCACAGAACGGCCAGCCGAAGCTTGCATTGCAGCGCTAGCATTCTGATGTGTTGATGTGAACACATCAGATCTTCAGAGAAAAATCACTAAGCTTTTGAAAACCTTGGTGGGCGGTGACGGGCTCGAACCGCCGACCCTCTCGGTGTAAACGAGATGCTCTACCAACTGAGCTAACCGCCCCAACCTGGGGAGTGGCGGCTTCTAGCGCCTTTCGATGGGCCGTCAACAACCGGAATTCGGGGCAAAGGGGCAGCGAACGGAACGGACGAGACTGTTCCAGGCTTCGCAGCAATGGTCAATCAGGCGTTTGCGCTTAACTTTTTGCAGCCATTTATCCTCATTCAATTCAAAGCAGACGAGTCAGACTTTAGCTAATCGTCGAACCCGGTGCCGTCGATCGTCGGCTCACTGACGCGGCCGTCACTATCCACCGCGCAGGAAAAATCCCGGTTGCCATTGACGCGTCCGGCAATGCGCCACCCGGAACTGTCTCTTTCGGTTGAATCAACCGATTCAACCCGCGTGTCCCCACGCTCAACCAGCGCAATGCAGCGGTCCACCAGCGCATCGATATTGTCGATATTGGCGTTGCCATCGGTCCGCTCGCCGTCCGGTTCCGACCGGGAAGATTGGTCGCCGTCGTCATCGCCGCCGTAGTAGCGTTGACCGTCAGCGCCATAATCCTGATCGTCCCGCCCCTGGTAAACGTCGTCGCGGTCAGGATAGCCCTCGCTGCGCTCGTGATAGCGGTATGAGCGATCGCCATTGTTCATGCTGGACGCTGCTGCGGCGATCGCGGCGATGGCGCCGATACCGATGATCCCGCCCACGATCCAGCCTGAGTCATCGCCGTAGTCTCGGTAATGACTGCCACCCCAGCCTTCGGCGGAAGCCGGCGTTGCTGCTAGCGACAGCGCCGCAGCGACTGCCGCGCCCGATGTCAGCCGAGATGTGCGAAATTTCATCAAACCGATCCTTTCGTGACCGGCGTAATCTTTAACCTGCCCAAGGTTTGCTCGGAAAAAGGTGTTACGCCCCCTGATAAATAGCTAGGCGGCCCAGGCTTTCAAACGCCTGAACCGCCATGCTTTATGCAGTATTTACTTACAGCCGGTCGATACCCTCGAAGTCGATATCAGCCACCCGGCCGCGCTCGAAACGGCAATTGAACGTGCCGCTGTCGTAATCGCGATGGTTGCTGTTCCAGCCGCGATTATCGTCGCCCCAGCCGCGCCCATAATCGCTGTCATCATCGCCCCAGCTGCGGTCAGCCGAGTTCACTGTGATTCGGCCGCGCACTTCATATCCCCAACCGGTGCGGCGCACATTCTGGATGTGGGTCACGTCGGCATTTCCGTAGGAATAGCGGCTCGCCTGACGCTCGGCCTTACGAATGCACATCTCGACCGCCTGACGGGGATTGCCGCCCCAGCCGCGGTTACCGTTGTAGCCGTTATAGCCGCCATATTGATTATCATAGCCGCTATTTCGGCCGTCATAACCGGCACGGTCATAAGGATAGTCGTTGTTTTTGCGGCTTGCGGAGAGCGCGACAGCAGCAATGCCCCCCAACACCAGCGCGCCGGCGATTACTTCGCCGGTGCTGATGCCGCCGCGATCATTCGCCATGGCGGGAGCCGCTGCTGAAATCGCCATCGCGCCAGCCGCGACGGTCCCGACCAAGGCTTTGGTGATAGTAGTCATTGCGTTCGTCCTTATCTGATGCCGGACGGGAATTGCCCGGCGATGAGGACGTTCTAGCGAGCGACGGGTGAGGTGACACTGAACTGGCTTGACAGAAGTTGTTCATATTTGTCACGTGTTTTATGAACGTAATTGTCGGTCAGGGCGCCTGCGCTGGTTGGGCAATCTGCAACCCGGTCCAGTGGGCGAGGAAGGCGAGGATATCGGCATTCTCCTCAATCGCCTTGTCGGTCGGCTTGCCCGTACCGTGACCGGCGCGGGTTTCAATGCGGATCAGCTGCGGCTTTGCCCCGATATCCGCCGCCTGAAGGGCAGCGGCATATTTGAAGCTGTGACCGGGCACGACGCGGTCGTCGGTATCGGCCGTAGTGACGAGCGTCGCCGGATAATCCGCGCGGCCCCGGATGTTATGATAAGGCGAGTAGGCGCGCAGCACCCGGTAGTCCGCCTCGCGGTTCGGGTGGCCGTAGTCGTCGACCCAGTAGCGCCCGGCAGTGAAGCGATCGAAGCGGAGCATGTCCATCACGCCGACCTGCGCGTTGGCGGCCGCGAACAGATCGGGCCGCTGGTTTACCACCGCGCCGACCAGCAGCCCCCCGTTGGAGCCGCCCTGGATGGCAAGGCCGCCCCTGGACGCGATCCCCTGATCGATCAGAAACTGCGCGGCGGCGATGAAATCGTCGAATACATTCTGCTTGCGCCCAAGCCGCCCGGCATCGTGCCACTCCTTGCCATATTCGCCGCCGCCGCGCAGATTGGCGAGAACGAAAGCGCCGCCCGCTTCCAGCCAGGCCATCCGCGAGGCGGCGTAGCCGGGCGTGAGCGAAACATCGAAGCCGCCATAGCCATAAAGCAGGGTCGGCACTGGCTTGCCGGCGGCAGCAATCGCCATTTTGCGGACGATGAACATCGGCACCTTGGTGCCGTCCTTCGAGGTGTAGAAGCGCTGTTCAACGGAAAACTGGCGCGGATCGAAGGTCAGCGCCGGACGGGCAAAGGGCTTGGTCGCGCCGGTGGCGATGTCCAGCCGGAAGATCGCGGTCGGCTGGTTGAAGCTGGTGTAGCTGTAGAAGGTTTCCGGATCGCCCGGCTCGCCCCTGAAACCGGCGGCAGTGCCAAGACCGTTCAGCGCCAGCGACTTAGCACCCTTGCCGTTCAAATCCAGGACTAGCGCGCGCGAGGCAGCGTCCTTCAGATAGGACAATACCAGCTTGTCGCCGATGATCGTGCCCTGCTGCAGGGTCTCGTTGGACTGACGCACCAGCTCGCGCCATTGCGGGGTCTGCCGTTTCAGGTCGATGACGACGAGACGGTAGCGCGGCGCCTGCGAGTTGGTGACGAACCACAGGCTCGATCCGACACCGTCGACCAGCCGCCAGTCATGTTCAAAGCCGGTGACGAGGGAGCGCAGCTTCCATCCGTTTCGCGCGCGGCGGGCGAGATCGATGACATGCAGCTGATAGCGCGCGTCGGTACCGATCGAACTGGTGACAATGGCATAGCGGCCATCGGAGGTCACTTCGGCGGCGTGGCTGTATTCCGGATGCTCTGGGGTGGCATAGACCTGCCGGTCGTCCTCCTGCGCTGTGCCCAGCCGGTGGAACCACAGGCTTTGGTTGTAGCTCTGCTCCTGGAAATCCCGTCCTGCCTCGGGCTTGGGGAAGCGCGAATAGAGGAAGCCTTCGCTGCCGACCCATGCCAGCTGGGTAAACTTCACCCACCGGATCTCATCTGAAAGCACCTTGCCGCTCGCCACGTCGAGCACGCGGAGGATGCGCCAGTCGGTGCCCCCGTCCTGCACGCTGTAGAGCAGGAAGCGCCCGTCCTTGGAGGGCTTCCAGTCGTCGAGCGCGGTGGCGGCGTCCTTCGCCCAGGCGTTGGGATCGATCAGGAGGCGCGGCTTGCCGTTCAGCCCCTTGCGGACGAACAGCTGCGCCTGATTCTGCAGGCCGGTGTTGCGCGTGTAGAAATACCGCCCGCCCGCCTTCACCGGAATGCCGTAGCGCTCGTAGCTGAGCAGGGCGCGCAGCCGATCCTTGAACCAGGCGCGCTGCGGCAGGCCGTCGAGAGAGGCGCGGGTGACCTGGTTTTGCCGGGTGACCCAGCCGGCGACTTCGGCATCGCTGCGAACGTCGTTTTCGAGCCAGCGGTAGGGATCGGCAATGCGCTCGCCAAACTGGGTTTCCGCGACATCGCCGCGGCGGGTCTCGGGGTAGACGATAGGTCTCAACTCACTGGCCCTTGCAGGCAATCCGCCGGCCAGGGCGGGCATCAGCGCCAGGGCAAGGCGTAGCATTCATCGGTCTCCGAAATGCAAAAGGCGGACACGAACCTAGCATTCGCACCCGCCTTTGCAATTCGCGTTCCGCTCGCCGCCGTGGCGAGGACGCGTCCTATTCCATGTCGTCGGTCATCACCGGCCCGGAGTCCTGACCCTTGGCCGCGGTGTCGCGATCGACCAGCTCGATCACCGCTACCGGGGCGGCGTCCGAGGCGCGGATGCCGGCCTTGATGACGCGGGTGTAGCCGCCGCTGCGCGCGGCGTAGCGCGGGGCAAGGACGTCGAACAGCTTGGTCAGCTGGGCGTCGTCGAGCAGGCGGGCGTGGGCCAGACGGCGGTTGGACAGGCCGCCGCGCTTGCCCAGCGTGATCAGCTTGTCGACATAGGGGGCGAGCTCGCGCGCCTTTGGCGTGGTGGTGGTGATCTGCTCATGCTTGATCAGTGCCGCCGCCATGTTGCGCAGCAGTGCGCGGCGGTGGGACGAGGTACGCTGCAGTTTCCTGCCGCCGATTTTATGACGCATGTCTGATTCTCCGTTCGTACCGGGCCCGTATCAGGTAGCCCGGTCCTGGCTGGATCAGGGGTCCAGCCAATGCCCCACTGCACCCCTCGCCCGGCGGGAGAGGGAGTATCAGATCAGCCCAGTAATTCCTGCTCGAGCTTCTTGGCCATTTCCTCGATGTTCTCGGGCGGCCAGCCGGGGATATCCATGCCGAGGCGAAGGCCCATCGAGGACAGCACTTCCTTGATTTCGTTCAAGGACTTGCGGCCAAAGTTGGGCGTGCGCAACATTTCCGCCTCGGTCTTCTGGACGAGATCGCCGATGTAGATGATGTTATCGTTCTTGAGGCAATTGGCCGAACGGACCGACAGTTCAAGCTCGTCCACCTTCTTGAGCAGGTAGCGGTTGAGCTGGTTGGTGTCGCCCTCGTCGACCGGCGCGGAAACCGCCATGCCGATCATCGGCGAGGCGCCGGTTGGGGCGGCGTCCTCAAAGTGGACGAACAGCGCCAGCTGGTCCTGGAGGATACGCGCGGCATAGGCGACCGCGTCTTCCGGGGTCACGGTGCCGTCGGTCTCGACTGTCAGGCTGAGCTTGTCGAAATCGAGCTCCTGGCCGATGCGGGCGTTGTCGACCTTGTAGGAGACCTGGCGTACCGGCGAATAGAGCGAGTCGATCGGGATCAGGCCGATCGGCGCATCGACCGGACGGTTCGATACCGCCGGGACATAGCCCTTGCCGCTATCGGCGGTTAGCTCCATGTTGAGCGTCGCGCCTTCGTCGAGATGGCAGATCACCAGGCTCTTGTTGGTGACTTCGATGTCGCCCGTTACGGCAATGTCTCCTGCGGTGACTTCACCGGGGCCAGTGGCCGAAAGCTGGAGCCGCTTGGGCCCCTCGCCCTGCATGCGCAGCGCGATCTGCTTCACATTGAGCACGATGTCGGTAACATCCTCACGCACGCCGGCCAGGCTGGAGAATTCGTGCAGCACGTTCTCCATCTTGATCGAGGTGATTGCCGCGCCCTGCAGCGAGGAGAGCAGCACCCGCCGCAGGGCATTGCCCAGCGTCAAGCCAAAGCCGCGCTCGAGCGGTTCGGCGATGAAGGTGGCGCGGCGCTTGGGGTCGGTGCCGAGCTTTACCTCGAGGTTGTTGGGCTTCTTGAGTTCCTGCCAGTTCTTGATATTGATGGTCATGGAATTCCCCTAGGGTTTGTTCTGGCGGGACAAGGCCGCGAACCCAAGTTGGTTGCGCGGTCGATCCGGATTGCGGCGGCACCGTAGCCCGCCGCGCAAAGCTCGATCAGACGCGGCGCCGCTTGGACGGCCGGACCCCGTTGTGCGGGATCGAAGTGACGTCGCGGATCGAGGTGATGGTAAAGCCCACCGCCTGCAGCGCCCGCAGCGCACTTTCACGGCCAGAGCCAGGGCCCTTTACCTCGACCTCAAGCGTGCGCACGCCGTGTTCGGCGGCCTTCTTGCCGGCATCGTCGGCGGCGACCTGGGCGGCATATGGCGTCGACTTGCGGCTGCCCTTGAACCCCATCATCCCGGCCGAGGACCAGGCGATGGCGTTACCCTGAGCATCGGTAATAGTGACCATGGTGTTATTGAAGCTGGCATTGACGTGGGCGACGCCGCTGCTGATGTTTTTGCGCTCCCGCTTTTTAATGCGTTGGGGTTCGCGTGCCATTTTTATGTATCCTGTCGAGAAAGCGGTGGGACGGCGAAAGGGAGATTTCGTTGAAAGATCTGGCCCTGCCGCTTACTTCTTCTTGCCGGCGATCGCCTTGGACTTGCCCTTGCGGGTGCGCGCATTGGTATGCGTGCGCTGGCCGCGGACCGGCAGGCCCTTGCGATGGCGCAGACCGCGATAGCAGGCGAGGTCCATCAGACGCTTGATGTTCATCGCGGTCTGACGGCGAAGATCGCCTTCGACGGTATGATCGGCGTCGATCGCCTCGCGAATGTGCAGCACTTCCTGGTCGGTCAGATCCTGAACCCGGCGGCTGTGATCGATCCCGACTTTGTCGGCGATCTGCTTCGCCTTTTGGCCGCCGATACCATGGATATAGGTCAGCGCGATGATTACGCGCTTGTTGGTGGGGATATTCACCCCGGCAATACGAGCCACTAAATTCTCCTGCTCCACAGGGAGTGGCGCCAGCCGCGAATCGGCCGCTGCGCTCCCTATCTCAACGCGTCACACCGACAAAAACGGCAAAAAGCCCGGACGGCGCGCGCATAGGCGGCTGCCTGCCGGACGGACCGTATGTATCGAGTGAAGGGGCCGCTTAGTGCGATTCGCGCACAGTGTCAACGCCGCGAAAACTTGCACGAAACAGGGCTCGTCCGGATGACCGTCGAGGCTCGCTATGTCTTAGAAGGCAATAGCTAATTGCGGGTCCAAGGTCAAAGCCGCTTGCCGCGCGCAGGCGGCAGACGGGCGATCAATCGGCCAGGATTTCCTCGATTTCGGCGGTAACCGCATCCAGGTCGGCCATCCCATCGACCTGGGCAACGATCCCGCGCCGGTCATAGATTGGCAGGATTGGCGCGGTCTTGGCGCGATATTCGGCCAGGCGCGTGCGCACGGTGGCCTCATTGTCATCAGGCCGGCGCTTGAATTCGGTCGAACCGCATTTGTCGCAGACACCTGGCTGGCGCGGTTGCTCGAATTTGTCGTGATAGCCTTTGCCGCAATTGGCGCAGGTAAAGCGGCCGGTGATCCGTTCGACCAGCGCGTCTTCGTCGACCGCGAGCTCGATGACATGATCGAGGCTCCGGCCGCGCTGCGCCAGGATGCTGTCCAACGCCTCAGCCTGCGCTGCGGTGCGCGGATAGCCGTCGAAGATCGCGCCGGCTCCGGCACCCATGGCGTCGAGCTCTTCGCCGATCAGCGCCGAGACAATTTCATCGGAGACCAGCTCGCCGCGTTCCATCACAGCTTTCGCCTGGAGCCCCACGGGGGTTTCCGCCTTGACCGCGGCACGCAGCATGTCTCCAGTCGACAGCTGCCGCATGCCGCGGCGCTCCATCAGCCGCTGCGCCTGGGTTCCCTTGCCCGCCCCCGGCGGACCCAACAGGATGATATTCATGCGGATGTCCCCCACATAGGCACGTGCGCCGTCTGAAATCAGCGCATGCGGCCTTTCAGTTTCGCCTTTTTGATCAGGTCGCCGTACTGGTGCGCCAGCAGGTGCGACTGGATCTGGGTAATCGTATCGACTGTGACATTGACCACGATCAGCAGGCTGGTGCCGCCGAGGAACATGGTGCTCATCCCGGTCTGGGCGATAACATATTCGGGCAGCACGCAAACGATGGTGATGTAGATCGCACCGATCACGGTGATCCGGGTCAGCACATAATCGAGATAATTCGCGGTATTCCTGCCCGGCCGGATGCCGGGGATGAAGCCTCCCGCGCGTTTCAGGTTCTCCGAGGTTTCCTCCGGGTTGAACACCACGGCGGTGTAGAAGAAAGCGAAGAAGATGATGCCCGCCGCATAGAGCAGCATATAGACCGGTTGCCCGTGGCGCAGATACTGGTTCAGCGTCACCACGAATCCGCCCATGGTGCTGTCGGACGCCAGCGATTTGCCGGCGAACTGGCTGATCGTCAGCGGCAGCAGCA
>JANMCD010000136.1:0-3519 GCA_031360905.1 Novosphingobium sp. | reverse complement strand
GAGCTTGGTGTTGAACAGCTCGATCGGGCTAATCAGACCGTTGCCGTTAAGCGTGCCTGGGCTGGTGATCTGCTGCCCGGCATTGGGTCCGGTGGCGAAGAACAGCTGCGAACCGGCTCCTCCGATCGAGTCGGCCACTGCCTGCGCGCTGTCGACCCCGGCGGGGAACGGCGAGATGAATCGCCCGCTGATGTCCGAGAAGCGCGCCTTGTTGGTGAAGTTGATCGCGTCGCTGAAATCGTAGCTGAGCTGGCCGCCGACCGCGAACACCTTGGGCCGCATCCCGTCGCCGATGTCGTCGGTGGTGGGCGCGTTGTTGCGGTCGAGATTCAGGACCTTGCGGAAGTACTTGCTGTGGATCGTCTGGTTGTTGGGGTCGAGGCCGGGGATCGCGACATAGTCAGGGTTGGCATTGGTCCCATTGACCCGCACCGGGCTGGGCAGATAGCCGATCGCCTTGTCGTTGAGATACTTGACGTCGAGCCGGATGAAGCCGTTGCCACCAAGGTCCTGGGTGACGTTGGCGCGGATCTGGCCGCCCTTGTTGCCGTCGTAGCCAGCATCGCGCGGGCCTTCGCCCTGGCGGTAGAAGCCGCCGATGTGGAACTTGGTGCCAGGACGCAGCTCAGCCCCGTATTCGGCATCGACGCGGTAATCGCGGTAATCGATCCCTGCGGTGAGGACGACCGAACCGCCCTTTTCGCTGCCGTCCTTGGTGATGAAGTTGACGATGCCGCCCGGCGAGTTCGAGGTGAAGGTCGAGGCCGAGCCCCCGCGGATCGATTCGACCCGGGCGATGCTGGTGTCGACCCGGGTGAAGATATCGGCGTTGCCGAAAATGATGTCGCCGAACTCGAGGATCGGCAACCCATCTTCCTGGAGCTGGAGGAACTTGGCGCCGCCGGTCGAGACCGGAAGCCCGCGGACGTTGATGTTGGCGTTGCCTTCGCCGCCCGACGATTCGGCGCGGATGCCGGGAATGTTGCGCAAAAGCTCCGCGGCCGAACGCGGCGCGGATTGCAGGATCGCCGAATCGTCGATCGAGGTGGTCGAGACTGACGATTCAAGACGGTTGGTGCTGCGGGCGACGCCGGTGACCACGATCTCGGAAGAATCGACGGCTTCGGCTGCCGGCACCTCGCTCTGGGCCCAGGCCGGAGCCGCCAGTGCGGCGAGCGAAACAGAACCGAATAACGCTGCGACTCGAATGCTCATTACCCATCTCCCATAGCCGGGGCGCGCTGCGGCGGCCCTCGTGGCCAATGTCGCTAACCGATCTGCAATCGATTGCAAGATAATTCGTGCAATCGATTGCAATTTATTGTTCGGTGCGCCACACGGCTTGCGAAACACCCAGAAGGGTGATCTTGGGACTGAGCCTGACGGGAGAAAAACGGTGAAAAAGGCACGGCTGTCGCTGTTGCGTATCGTCGAAATGAACATCGGCTTCTTCGGCCTCCAGTTCAGCTTCGGCCTGCAGCAGGCCAACATGACCCCGATCTACCGCTTCCTCGGCGCCGACGAGGCGACGATGCCGCTGCTCTGGCTGGCCGGGCCGATGACCGGGCTGATCATCCAGCCGTTGATCGGTTCGATCAGCGACCGCACGACCTCCAAGCTCGGCCGCCGCACGCCGTACTTCCTGATCGGCGCGGTGATCTGCTCGCTGTGCCTGCTGGCAATGCCTTACAGTCCCACGTTGTGGGTCGCCGCCTCGCTGCTGTGGCTGCTGGACGCGGGCAACAACGTGACGATGGAACCCTATCGCGCCTATGTCGCGGACCGGCTCGAACCGGACCAGCAGCCCGCCGGGTTCCTGACCCAGAGCGCGTTCACCGGGCTGGCCCAGTGTGCGTCTTATGCCGCCCCGTCGCTGCTCGCCGCGTTGGGCGTATCGACCGCGCTCGATGTCGGCAATGGCATTCCGGATATCGTGAAGGTGGCGTTCCTGATTGGCGCGGTCCTGTCGATCGCCAGCATTGTCTGGTCGATTTGGCGCGTGCCCGAACTGCCGCTTGAGCCTGCGGAGCTAGAGGCGTTGCGCGCCCGGCCCTCGGGGATCGGGGCGACGCTGGCCGACATTACCCTGGCTCTGCGCGAGACGCCGCCGGCCATGCGCCGCCTGGCCGTGGCAATGCTGTGCCAGTGGTATGCGATGTTCGTCTATTGGCAGTATGTCTCGCTGGCGGTGAGCCAGGCGCTCTACGGCACGACCGACGCGGCCAGCCCCAGCTATCTCGAAGCCACCCTGCTCTCGCAGAAGATGGGCGTGCTTTACAACGCCATCGCCTTCATCGTTGCGCTCGCGCTGATCCCGGTGGTTCGCCGCTTCGGCGTCCGCTGGGCGCATGCCGTGTGCCTCGCGGTGTCCGGGGTGGCGATGATCGCAGTCGGAAGGATCGGGTCGCCCGAGCTGATGTATTTGCCGATGATCGGGATCGGGATCGGCTGGGCGGGGATGATGGGCAACCCTTATGTCATGCTCGCCCAGTCGATCCCGCCCGAGCGCAACGGCATCTACATGGGCATCTTCAACATGTTTATCGTCATCCCGATGCTGATCGAAACCTTGACGATGCCGCTAATCTATCGCCCGCTGCTGTCTGGCGACCCGCGCCAAGCGCTGGCTCTTGGCGGATTGCTGATGCTGGCGGGCGCCCTCGCGACGCTCCGCATCGGCGGCACCTCGCCCGATCAACGACCGGAGCTTGATCGAGAAGCGGAAATTATGGGCGGCACTGGCCGATGACGGATCGCCGATGACTTTGGCCCGCTCCTCCGCGCTGCTGCTATTCGGGGCGACCGGCGATCTGGCGCGGCGGATGCTGTTGCCCTCGCTTTACGCGCTGCACGAGGACGGGCTGCTGGCCGAGGGGCTGCGGATCGTCGGCACCGCGCGCTCTGAACTGGACGACGCTGCGTTTCGCGACCTAGCCAAGGCCGCGCTCGCCGAGTTCCTCCCCGCCGATCGTCAGGACGAGAGCAAGCTGGCGAGCTTCCTCGACCGGCTCGCCTATCAGCCGCTCGACGCCCCGGACCTCGCCGGTTTTCCCGCACTGGCCGGGAAGCTCGGCGACATCTCGGGGGGCCTCGCGATCTTCCTGTCGACCGCACCGTTCCTTTTCGAGCCGACCATCGCCGGGCTTGCTTCGGCGGGGCTGACCGGCGCTGGCGTGCGGATCGGGCTGGAGAAGCCACTCGGTAACGATCTGGCCACCTCGCGGCGGATCAACGATGCGGTCGCCGCAGCATTCTCCGAAGAGCAGGTCTTCCGGATCGACCACTACCTCGGCAAGGAGACGGTCCAGAACCTGCTCGCGCTGCGCTTTGCCAACGCGATGTTCGAGCCGCTGTGGAACGCCGCCGGGATCGATCACGTCCAGATCACGGTCAGCGAGACCGTGGGCCTCGAAGGACGCAAGGGGTTTTACGAGGACACCGGCGCGCTGCGCGACATGGTCCAGAACCACATGCTCCAGTTGCTGGCACTGACCGCGATGGAGCCGCCGGCGGACTACG
>JANMCD010000130.1:0-4509 GCA_031360905.1 Novosphingobium sp. | reverse complement strand
CCGGCGCAGCGCTCGGCAAGGTCCAGATCAGGCAGGCGGCAATCGCCGCGACCGCTTTGGAAAAGCGCCGGTTCATCGTCATCCGCCGTAACCGTAATAGGAACCGAAGCGGCGGCCGCTCGGGCTGAAACTGGATGCGTTGAGCAACAGCTCGATGTTGGGGCACGCCGACAGCAGCGAGATCGCGTCTTCGAGCGCACGCTGACCGGTGCGGTCGGCGCGGGCGATCACCAGCGCCTGGCCGACGTATTTAGCGAGTTCCGCTGCGGGCGAGGCGACGAGTACCGGCGGTGAATCGAAGATCACGATACGCTGCGGCGCGCCCTGCGTCAGCCGGTCGAGCACTGCGGCCGTGCGCGAGGAACTGAGGAATTCGCTGTCCGAATTGGTCGCGTTACCGGCTGGCAGCACCCACAGGCCGGGAATATCAGTGCCAAGGACATAGTCGGCGACATCGGTCGAAGCATCAGCCAGGGCGTCCATCAGCCCGGGGCCGCCCGGCAATCCCAGCGTAGTCAGCACCGAAGGCTTGGCGAAATCGGCGTCGACCAGCAGGACTTCGCCCTGTTTTTCCGCCGCCATCGACAGCGCCAGGTTGACCGCACAATAAGTCTTGCCCTCACCCGGCAGGGGTGAGCAGACCAATACCCGCTGCGCCGCGCCGCCGGCCCCGCCGCCGCGCCTCAATTCTGCGGCCTGAAGCAGGATGTGGCGCTTGACGATGCGGAACTCTTCAAGCAGCGCCGTGACGCTGCCTTCGGGCACGATCATACCCTGACCGCGCAGATGCTGCCGGTCGACCGGATGGCGAACATCCGAAAATTTCGCGGGACCAAGCCCTGGATGCGAGGCGCTCGCTTGCGACGGTTCCGCAAATACGGCGGGCGGGGCCGCGGCGGGGGTTTGCGGCGCCAGTTCTGCTGGTACCGGCGCAAAGCGCCGCTGCGGCGCGCGGGCGGCCAGATGGTCCGGAACCGGCGGAGCAGCGAATTTGCGCAAATCGAAAGCCGTCACCGCGCGCTCGATCAGCGAGTCGCCGGGCGCGCTATGGCCCTGTGGGTGCACCGGAACCTTGTGTCTGGTCATTGCACGCCCCTCACGCCACCATCCGGACCTGAATGAATTCGACAAGCAGCAGCAGCACGAATATCCCTCCGAGCGCCGCGGTTGCACCCACGAACAGCCGCTGTTTGCGGCGGTGCTGGTCCCGGCTGGCGTTGGTCAGCGTCCGCGAAATCGCGCCGAGCACCGGCCGGCGGATGGCTTGTTCGAGCTTGGCCGTGGTGGCGAAAGTGGCGCGCAGCTGGCCAAGCGCGAAAGCGGTGCCGACTCCCGCACCGATCCCGGCCACAAGCACGCCAATCAGCAGAATCGGTCGGTTGGGCGCGATCGGTGCCTGCGGGCTCGTCGGCGGATCGACCACCTGAAACTTGATCGAACTGCGCTGGGACTGCACCTGCCCGCGCAGCCGCAACTGCTCGCGGTCCTGCAGCAGCTTGTCGTATTGCTGCTTGAGCACGTCGTAATCGCGGGAAATGCGGGTCGCCTCCGCTGCCGCTTCGGGATTGGCGAGTTGGCTCGCGGTCCCCGCCGCGACATCGGCCTGCAGAAGATTGCGGCGCGCCTGCAGCGCACTGACATTGGCCTGCCGTTCCGCCTTGATCGAGATCAACGAAGCGTAGGCAGGGTTCGGTACGCCCGACGCCGCCGCGCTGCCCTCGGCCTGGACCTGCGCCCTGAGCGCGCCAACCTGGTTCCGGGCGGCAATCACATCGGGATGGCTTTCGGTCAGCCCGCGCGAGCGCATGCTGGCAAGATCGGCCATCGCCTGACCCAGCGCACCGCGCGAACCCGCTGCCGGGCCGCTGCCGGCTAAAGTTGGCGGGGTGCCCTCAAGCTGTCCACCGATCGCCGCGAGCGCGCTCTGCGCCGCCGCTACGTCGCCCTCCAGCCCGCGCAATTCGGCGCGGCTGGTCTCAAGCCGCTGAAGCGCCGCCGCACCGCCCTGGACCATCTCGGGATGCTGCGCCTCGAACATTGTGCGGCGCTGTTCAGCGGATTCGAGCTCTTTCTGGCGGTCGGAGAGTTGCTGGTTCATGAAGTCAAGCGTTTCGGCCATATCGCCGCGCCCACCGGCCATGTTCTCCTCGCGGAAGATATCGATCAGCTTCTGGGCGATCTCCTGCGCCAGCCTGGCGTTCTCGCCATCGGACAGCGTCCTGTCATGCGAGACGGCGGCAATCTCGAAGAGATTATCCTGCTGATTGACGACCGTGATCGCCTTGGCGAGACCCAGCACCGCCGCTTCCATGTCCTTGGGTGTAACGACCGTTTCGCCCAGCCGGGTCGAGCGGACGATCTTTTCCAGATTGGCCGCGCTGGTCAGGGTCTGCTTAAGCCGCTCGATGTCGCGCTTGCGGTCGGCGAGGCCGATGCCGATCTGTTCGGCGAGCGCGTCGTCGAGCTGGACGAAGATCCGTGCGCGCGATTCATAGCTGTTTGGCACCATGGCAACGGCCAGCCAGCCCAGCAGGCACACGCCCCATGCTACCGCCAGCGCAAGCCAGCGGCGGTTCCACACGCTGTGGACGGCCGCGAGCAGATCGTCATAGAGCGAATGCATGGTCCCGATTGCCCCCGATGCCCTCAGAACATGCTTTCGGGGATGATGATCACATCGCCGGGCTTGAGCATGACATTGGCCCGGCTCTCGCCTTTCTTCAGCAGATCGCCGAGCCGCAGCGCGAATTCCTTCTGGCGGCCGCTTTCCTTGTCGAAGCGGATCAGCCGCGCCCGGTTGCCGGAGGCGAATTCCGAAAGGCCGCCGACCGCGATCATCGCGTCGAGTAGCGTCATATTGGCGCGGTAGGGCAGCGATGCCGGCTTTGCCGTCGCCCCGACGACGCGAACCTGCTGGCTGAACGTACCGGCGAACTTGTTGACGATGACCGAGACCAGCGGATCCTGGATATATTGCGACAGCTGCAGCTTGATGTCCTCGGCCAGCATCGAGGGCGTCTTGCCGACGGCCGGCATGTCGGCGATCAGCGGCGTGGTAATGCGCCCATCGGGCCGAACCTGCACATTCGCGCCGAGTTCGGGATTGCGCCAGACGAAGACGGTCAGCTCATCGAGCGGGCCAACGACATATTCTTCGCCCGGCCCTTCCTGCATCGCGACAAAAGAAGCCGGCGGCAGTTGCGGTGCTTTCGCCGCACCGGCACAGCCGCTCAGGGCAAGGCTTGCCACAGCGGAACCGGCAAGAAAGCGAGAGAGGCGGTTGCTGGGCATGATCAATTCCTCATTCGCGCCGGACCTCGCCGGGAGGACACCGTCCCGGATGGAGACCCGACAATTTCGCCCTTCCCTATCGGCAAAAAGGGTGAATAATGCGTTAGCCTTGACGCATTTGACGGGAATTATTGGGTTTTTGTTGAGCCAGTCCCAAAAGGAGACAGGCTTGCTGCGACTGGTTAAACCAGCATTTCGCGCGCGGGCCCCTGGCCCAGAAATGCCGCCGGACTGGCGCTGGCCCCGTAGGCGCCAGCGCAGAAGATGGCGACGATATCGCCGACATCGGCTCGCGGAAAGCCGGCCTTGTCGGACAGGCGGTCGAGCGGGGTGCACAGGCAGCCGACGACCGAGGCTTCCTCGTCGATGGGCGCGGTAAAGCGGGTGGCGATGGCGGCGGGATAGTTGCGGCGCACCACCGTGCCGAAATTGCCCGATGCCGCGAGCTGGTGATGCAGCCCCCCGTCCGTCACCAGAAAAACCTCGCCGTGGCTTAGTTTCCGGTCGATGATCCGGGTCAGATAAACTCCTGCTTCGCCAACCAGATAGCGGCCGAGCTCAATGCAAAATCGCGTCTGCGCCAGCACCGGCGGTAGTTTGGCGAACCGGGCCTTCAGCGCTTCGCCGATAGCGACAATGTCAAGCGGTTCGTCGCCAGGGAAATAGGGTATGCCGAACCCGCCGCCGAGGTTGCAATGCGGTAGCGGCGCGCCGCTAGCCTCGGCCAGCTGCACCGCCAGTTCAAGCGTCTGAGCCTGGGTTTCGATGATGGCTTCGGCGCCCAGCGCCTGACTGCCGGCGAAGATATGGAAGCCCCGCCACTCCGCCGGGCTGGCGATGATCCGGCGGGCAAGGTCGGGCACACGCTCGGCATCGACGCCGAACGGCTTGGCCCCGCCGCCCATCTTCATCCCCGAACCCTTGAGGTCGAAATCCGGATTTACCCGGAGGGCCAGGCGCGCCCTGAGCCGTCCCCGGTCGGCAATCGCCAGGGCGCGAGCAAGTTCGCCTTCCGATTCGATATTCAGCGTAACCCCGGCCGACATCGCCGCCGCCAGTTCGGCATCGCGCTTGCCCGGCCCGGCAAAGCTGACCTGTGCAGCACTGACGCCAGCCGCGCGGACCATTTCCAACTCTCCGCCCGAGGCGATATCGAAGCCATCGACCACTTCAGACATCAATTCCAGGATCGGCCGATACGGATTTGCTTTAACTGCA
>JANMCD010000117.1:0-5680 GCA_031360905.1 Novosphingobium sp. | reverse complement strand
GCGCCAAGGCCCGGCAATTCCCGCAAGCCCGCTTCAGTTCCCGGAAACATTCCGCCCCGCCCCGCGACCTCGCGCGCACAGGCCAGCAAATTGCGCGCGCGGGCGTAGTAACCAAGCCCCGCCCAGACGGCCATCACCTCGGCATCCGCAGCCAAGGCCAGCGCCCCGACCGTCGGCCAGCGGGCGGTGAAGCGCCCGAAATAGGGGATAACCGCCGCCACGGTCGTCTGCTGTAACATCACTTCAGACAGCCAGACGCGGTAGGCGTCCGGCAGCGGCGCGCCCGGCGCAGCGCGCCACGGCAGCACCCTGGCGTGGCGGTCGTACCAGGGCAGCAAGGCGGCGGCGACGTTCATTTGGGGGCTATGGCATTGCCCCGGTTCCAGTTAAAGGCTCCCGTATGGCACGGGACGAAACCAGCAAGCCAGGCAAAGCCCAACCAGCGCAGCCCCGCCGCTTCGAGCGGCCGCGCGGCGGTCCGGCGCGCGCGATTTCCGAGCTGATGCCCGAAGTCGGCCGCACCGTCTTCCGCCGCTTCGGCTTCGTCCAGTCGAGCGTGGTCACGCGCTGGCCCGAGATCGTCGGCCCGCGCCACGCCCGGGTCTGCGCGCCTGAGGCGATCCGCTTCCCCCCCGGCGAGAAGACCGAGGGCATCCTGCAACTGGTCGTCGTGCCCGCCCATGCGCCGATCATTCAGCATGTGATTCCGGAAATCATCGAACGGGTGAACCGCTTCTTCGGCTACAAGGCCGTCGCCCGGGTCAAATTGCGGCAAGGCGAGGTTAAGCCGCCGCGTGCAGAGGAAAAGCCGGGCGCGCCGCCGTCGCTGCGGCCGATCCCGATGGAACTGGGCGAAAGCCTGCGCGATATCGGCGACCCCGAGCTGCGCGCCGTGCTCGAATCGCTGGCGCGCAGCCTTGGCTCGCAGGGAAAGGACTAGACCATGCGCCCGATCAATCTGGCCGCATTTGGCGCCGGCGTGCTGCTATCGGTTGGCAGCGTCGACGCAGCGCCGTCCAACTGGAATGCAACTGTCCGCCTCACCCCCAGCGGCGGCCATGTGTTGGGCAATCCCGCAGCCGCGATCAGACTCGTCGAATATATCAGCTACACCTGCACGCACTGTGCCGAGTTCGACCGCGCGGCCAACGATCCGTTGCGGTTGTATTTCGTCATGCCGGGCAAGGTTTCAGTCGAAGTGCGCCATCTCGTCCGCGATCCGATTGACCTGACGGTGGCGATGCTGACCAATTGCGGAGCATTGCGGAAATTCCACGGCAACCATACCGCCTTCCTGCGTAACCAATCGCGCTGGATCACCATCGCCAGCGTTGCCAGCCCTGCCCAACAAACGCGCTGGACCAATGGCGATCAGTCGGCCCGCCGCCGCGCAATCGCCAGCGATTTCGGATTTTACGCGATCATGCAGGGCCGCGGCTATGACCGGCCCGCCGCCGACCGCTGCCTCGCCGACAATGCCATGGCGCAGCGGCTCGCCCAGCAAACCGCCGAGGCCGGGCGACTCGGCATTGATGGTACCCCCAGCTTCGTGCTCAACGGCGAGGTTCTGGCCGGCACGCATGACTGGGAGACGCTGCAAACCCAGCTGAAAGCGCGCGTGACCGCCCCTTCCCCGTGAATCTGTGGAGATATCGGACCGCTTGCCGCCGCCTCGCTTCTAACCCTTCCGCGCCTCGGCTAGCGCTGGTGTTTCGGACGAACAAGGGAGCCGCCTGATGTCATTGCACTCACTCCGCCGCATTGTGATTGGCGCTGCCGCCCTGCCGCTGGCGCTCGGCCTTGCCGCCTGTGGTCAGGAGAAGACGGCGGAGACGCCGTCACTGTCCGGCACACCGATCGCCAGCATCGCCCCGCCCGCCGGCCAGGCCTGGGCCGATGTCGTCACCAAGACGCCCGAGGGCGGCTATCGCATGGGCAATCCCGCAGCGCCGATCAGGCTGGTCGAATACGGCTCGCTGACCTGCCCGCACTGTGCCGAAGTCGCGGAAAAGGGATCGGCGGAACTGCGCGATAAATTCGTCGCCAGCGGGCGCGTCAGCTTCGAGTTCCGCAATTTCGTGCGCGACCCGATCGATGTCACCGCCGCGCTGCTGACCCGCTGCGGCACGCCAGAAGGCTTCTTCGCGCTCACCGACCAGGCTTTCGCCAACCAGCCGGTGATGCTCGCGAACGTGCAGAAGGCCGGCGAGGCGGCCTATACCGCCGCGATGCAACGGCCCGACAACCAGCGCCTGCTTGGCATGGCTGAGCTGACCGGCCTCACCGATTTCTTTGCCGCGCGCGGGATCGCCAGGGATCAAGCCGCTGCATGCCTGACCAATACCGCCGAGGCGCAGGCGGTGGCCAAGCGCACCCAGGACCAGAGCGCCCAATTCAAGATCGAAGGCACGCCGACCTTTCTGATCAATGGCGAGGTGATTGGATCGATGGGCTGGGAGGAGCTGCGCACCAAGCTTCAGGCCATGGGCGCGCGCTGAGGTGAGCGCCGGGCCCGGGATCGGCTGATGCAGATCAAGCGGCTCAAGCTCAGCGGCTTCAAGAGCTTTGTCGAGCCGGCCGAACTGCGCATCGAACCCGGACTGACCGGCGTGGTCGGCCCCAACGGCTGCGGCAAGTCAAACCTGCTCGAAGCGATTCGCTGGGTGATGGGCGAATCGAGCCCGAAGTCGCTGCGCAGCGGCGGCATGGACGATGTCATCTTCGCCGGCACCGCCCAGCGCCCGGCCCGCGATATCGCCGAAGTCGTGCTGCTCGCCGAAGCCGGCGCCCGGCAGGAGCTGGAAGTCGTCCGCCGCATCGAGCGCGGCGCCGGCAGCGCTTACCGGGTCAACGGACGCGACGTCCGGGCCAAGGACGTCGCGCTGGTGTTCGCCGATGCCGCCACTGGCGCGCATTCACCGGCGCTGGTGAGCCAGGGCAAGATCGCCGCGGTGATCGCTGCCAAGCCGGCTGAGCGGCGGCAAATGCTAGAAGAAGCGGCGGGGATCGCCGGGCTGCATGTGCGCCGCAAGGACGCCGAGCAGAAGCTGCGCGCGACCGAGGCCAACCTAGCAAGGCTGAGCGACATCATGGCCGGGCTCGACGCGCAGATCGCCGCGCTGCGCCGGCAGGCGCGCGCGGCGGAGCGCTACAAGGCGCTGTCCGACAAGATCCGCATCGCCGAAGCGCGGCTGATCTACGCCCGCTGGCGCGATGCCGCTGCCGCCGCCGATGCCGCAAGGGCCGAGGCGCAGGCGGCTGAATTGCGCGTGTCCGACGGCCAGGCCGCTGCCCGCGCCGCTCAGGACACCCAGCACGCCGCCGCTGCCGCGCTCGCCGAGACGCGCGACACCCTTGCCGACCGGCGTGACGATGCCAGCGCCCATGGCCACCGCATGTCGGTGCTCACCAGCCAGCTCGAAGCCGCCGAACAGCGCCTCGCCGATCTCGACCGCCAGCGCGCCCGGCTGGAGGCTGACCGCGGCGATGCCGACCGTCTGACCCGCGACGCTGCCGAAGCCTTGGCCCGGCTGCAACGCGAACTTGCCGAGGGCGAGGCAAAACTCACCGCCGATGAGGCCCGGCGTCCGGCGCTGGCCGCCGGGCTCGACAACGCGAGCGAGGCTGCGCGGTCGGCCGAACTGGCACAGGCTCAGGCCACGGCGGCGCAGGCCGGCGTCGAGGCGGAATGGCGGGTCGCCGATGCGGAACTGGCGCAGGCGCTGGCACGCATCGACCGGCTGGACAGCGAGGCGTCGCGACATGCGGCCTCACTCGCGGCGCTGGCGCAGGCAGGCGATCCCGACGCCGCACTGGCCGAGGCGGAAGCGCGCCGCGACAGAGCAACCGGTGCTGTTGTCGCAGCCCGCGCTGCGCTCGAGACCGAGCAGGCGCGCAAGGCGGAACTACAGGCTGCGCGCGATTCCGCCGCCACCGCCTTCGCGGCGGCAAAAGGCGATCTCGCCGGGATCGAACGCGAACATGCCGCGCTGCTGCGCGACCGCCAAGCCCGGGCGAAGCAGGCACAGGCCAGACACGGCCTGCCGCTCGCGCTCGATCATGTGCGCGCCGCGCCCGGCTATGAGCGGGCGCTTGCCGCCGTGCTCGGCCGCGACGCCAAGGCAGCGCTGGGCGGCGCGCCAGCCGGGGAGGACGGGCGCTTCTGGACCGGAGCCGCCGCACCATCGCCGGTGGCGCAAAGCCTCGCCGCGCAGGTCCACGAATGCCCGCCGCAGCTGGCTGCCCGCCTCGCGCTGGTCCATGTCGCCGAGGAGGACGATGGCCGGGTGCTGGCGCCGGGCGAATGGCTGGTGACGCGCGCCGGTCAACTGCGCCGCTGGGACGGTTTCGTCGCGCGCGGCGAAGGCGGGGCGGAAGCCGCGCGGCTCGAGGCGGTAAACCGGTTTGCCGAACTCGATGCCGAACTCCCCGCCAAACGCGCGCTGGCAGCAGAGGCCGAGCGGCTTCAGGCCGAAGTCCAGACCAAGCTTGCCGCGCTCCAGTCCGGGGCAATTGCTTCGGAACGCGCCCTTGCAGCCGCCGCCGATGCCGAGCGGAGCTCCCTGCGCGCGCTCGATCAGGCAGAGGACGCCCGCGCCCGCCAGACTGCCCGCCGCGCCGAACTGGCGGCGGCTGAGGGCGATCTTGCCGAGCAGCGCAGACAGGCCGAGGCGGACC
Source organism: Novosphingobium sp. (assembly GCA_031360905.1). Lineage (GTDB taxonomy): Bacteria > Pseudomonadota > Alphaproteobacteria > Sphingomonadales > Sphingomonadaceae > Novosphingobium. Next base: position 1,003 of record JANMCD010000117.1, on the reverse strand, counting down.
GCGCAGCCGCCGAAAATCGCCGTACCGCCCTGCCCGATCCCGCTACCGGCCGCGCGACTCTCGCCGCCGCCCAAGCGAAGCACGAGGCGGCCAGGCAGGCGGTGCAGGCCGCCTTTGCCGCCCTATCGGCGCAGGATCAGGCGCTCGCCGTTGCGCGCGAACGCACGGCGGCGCAGCGCTCCGACATCAAGGGCTGGCAGGCCCGCGCCGGCGATGCCACCAGCCGCCTCGCCGAAATGGGCCGCCGCTTCACGGAAATCGAAGAAGAGCGCGCGGTGATCGCCGCCAAACCCGCCGCACTGATACGGGAGATCGAGGCCGGCGACGGAACGCGCGCGCGGCTGGGCGCTGAACTGGCCGCGGCCGAAACTTCACTGGCATTGGCCAGCGAGACCGCCCGTCAGGCCGAGACCGCGCTGGCTAGCGTGGGCGAGGCGCTCGCCTCCGCCCGCGAAGCCCGCGCCGGCGCCGCCGCCCGGGCCGAGAACGAGGAAGGCCGCCGCGGCGAAATGGCGGCAATCTCCGGCGAGCGCTTCCAGTGCCCGCCGCCGCTGCTGCCCGGCCGGTTCGAATTCGCCTCCGCCGAAGTTGCCCGAGCGCCCGAAGAATCCGCCGGCCACGACCGCTTGATTGCCGACCGCGAGCGGCTTGGACCGGTCAATCTCGTCGCCGCCGACGAACTCGCCGAGGCCGAGGCCCGGCACAGCGAAAGCATCGCCGAACAGGCCGAACTCAGCGAAGCGGTCCACCGCCTGCGCGGCTCGATCGGCAATCTCAACCGCGAGGGACGCGAGCGGCTGCGCGCTGCGTTCGAGGAAGTCGACCGCCATTTCCGCCGCCTGTTCACCCGCCTGTTCGAAGGCGGCCAGGCCCATCTCGCGCTCGTCGATTCGGACGATCCGCTGGAGGCAGGACTCGAGATTTTCGCCCAGCCGCCGGGTAAGCGGCTGCAATCGCTGACGCTGCTATCCGGCGGCGAGCAGGCGCTGACCGCGATCGCCCT
>JANMCD010000083.1:0-5523 GCA_031360905.1 Novosphingobium sp. | reverse complement strand
ATGAACCGCTTCATCAGGCCCATCAGCGTCGAAATTTCGTCTTCCGGGCGGCCCCAGTTTTCAGTGGAAAAGGCATAGAGCGTCAGCGCCTCAAGCCCGAGATCGCGCGCCGACCGGGCAATCCGCCGCACCGCCTCAACCCCGCGCTGGTGCCCGGCTGCCAACGGCAGGTACCGCTTGCGCGCCCAACGCCCGTTGCCGTCCATGATAATAGCGACGTGGCGCGCGGTTTTGGGCTCAGTTCCCATCCCGCGCCTTACCTCCGTTTGGAAGATTGGGGAAACCGGAACTCAAGAGCTTGGAGTATGGCCAGAGGCTCACTGGGTCATGATTTCCTTTTCCTTGTGCACCGCCGCATCGTCCGCCGCCTTGATCATCTCGTCGGTCAGCTTCTGCACTTCGGTTTCCGAGCGCTTACGGTCATCCTCCGAGATTTCTTTCTTGTGCTCGTCGGCCTTCAAGGCCTCCATCCCGTCGCGCCGGACGTTGCGGATGGCGATGCGGGCCTTCTCGGCATACTGGCTGGCGAGCTTGGCCAGTTCCTTGCGGCGGTCCTCGGTGAGATCGGGGATGGGCAAGCGGATGTTGTTACCATCGTTGATCGGATTGAGACCGAGACCGGCCGAGCGGATCGCCTTTTCCACCGGGCCGATGTTGTTCTTGTCCCACACCTGCACGGAGAGCAGCCGCGGCTCGGGCGCGGAGACCGTCGCCACCTGGTTGAGCGGCATCTGCGCGCCATAGACCGTGACTGTGACCGGGTCGAGCAGCCCGATGTTGGCGCGCCCGGTGCGCAGGCCGGAAAGATCCTGCTTCAACGCCTCGACCGCCCCTCTCATCCGGCGCTCCAGATCAGCCTTGTCGTATTTGGCCATGGATCAATCCCTCTGTTGCACGATGGTTTGCGTCCCCTCGCCCGCGAGCACCTTAGCCAGATTGCCTTGCTCACGGATTGAGAAAACGATGATCGGAATCGAATTGTCGCGGCACAGCGCCACCGCCGAGGCATCCATTACCTTCAGATTATTTGCCAGGACCGTGTCGTAATCGACCGTTTCGTATCGTTTTGCCTTAGCGTCCTTCTTGGGATCGGCATCGTAGACCCCATCGACGCTGGTGCCCTTCAGCAAGGCATCGCACTTCATCTCGGCGGCTCGCAACGCGGCGCCGGAATCGGTGGTGAAATAGGGACTGCCGACACCAGCAGCAAAGATCACGACCCGGCCCTTTTCGAGGTGGCGTTCCGCCCGGCGACGGATCACCGGCTCGCATACCTCGTCCATCTGGATCGCCGATTGCACCCGGGTTTCGACTCCGATCTGCTCCAGTGCATTCTGCATCGCCAGCGCGTTCATCACCGTCGCCAACATGCCCATATAGTCGGCCTGGGCCCGGTCCATGCCCTTGGCCGCGCCGGCCATGCCGCGAAAGATATTGCCGCCGCCGATGACCAGGCAGATTTGCAATCCGGTCTCCTTTGCCGTCTTGACCTCGCGCGCCAGTTCGGCGACGAATTCCGGATCGATGCCGTACTGCTGATTGCCCATCAGCACTTCGCCCGAAAGCTTCAGCAGGATGCGCTTGTAGCGGGGACCACTCATCTTGCTGAATTCTCGTATCGTAGGGCGGGAAGCGCGGCATTATAGCCATACGCTCCCAGGTGCAAAGGGTTGGTTCGGGAAAATTCCCGGCATCGCCCGTGCGCCGGTCAGTCGAGTACCAGCGCGCCATGCCACGAAGTATGCTTGATGCCGCGGGGCAGCGGCATGAACCGATCACGTGCATAGCGTGAGCCAAACGTAATGTCATCAAGCCTGAAGCCGTGCCGCTGTGCCAGCTGCCGCAGCGTGCGTGGGCACAGCCAGCAGGTATGTTCGATATTGTTGCTGACCTCGAGCGACAGCACCGACTTGACGATGTTGCGCCAGTACCACGGGTTCGGGGTGGAAATCACAAGTTTGCCTCCCTCGGCAAGATTTCGTTTCACACTTCTGAAAAAGCCGGAAAAGTCCTCAAGGTGCTCGATCAGATCACCGGCTACGATGCAATCGAACTTGCGGCCAAGATCGAAGTTCTGGGCGTCGCCGAACACGGCATCATAGCCAAGCGCTTGCATATGGGAGATGCCCGCTTCGCTCAGGTCCAGCCCGGTCAGCGAGGCACAACGTTGCGAAAGCGCGCGGTAAACGTGATAGCGGCTCTGCAAGTTGGCGACATCGTGACCGATGCAACCCAGATCGAGAACGTGCTTCCCTGCTGCATGCCCGACGATGAAATCGATCTTGTGGTCGCGCCATGCAATCGCTTCACCGAAATCACCGGCGATGGCCTTGATCTTGTTGCCGGCAATGTTTGCAGGATCGGTGATGAACTGTGTTGCGCTCATTGTAGAACTCCGGACGCCGAAGGTTTACCCGCCGCGGCCAAGCTTCGCTGACCTGTCCGGTCATCGTAGCCCAGACAAGGCTTAGCCATGCCCAGCTCCCGTCAACCGGAAAGCCGGTTCGGGACCAGCCCGAACATAGCAGCCGCAGTGCAGGCGTGGGGAACACCGCTCGGCTTACGCAGTAGGCTGAGGAATCCCCGCCGCAGCGGCCACTTCCGCAGCAAAGTCGCTGACCTTCTTATCAATACCTTCGCCAAGCTGAAAGCGGACATAGTCGGTCAGCACGATCTTCGTGCCCGCCGCCTTGGCAGCCTGTTCGACCACCTGGCCAACCGGGGTCTTGTTGTCCATGACGAAGACCTGGCTGAGCAGAGCGTTGTCCTTGGCGAATTTGGCGATGGTGCCGTCGACCATTTTGGCCTGAACTTCGGCCGGCTTGCCGCTCTCGGCCGCTTTTTCCGCCGCAATGGCGCGTTCGCGCTGGATTAACTCAGGATCGAGCCCATCGGCGTTAAGTGCCTGCGGGAAGGCGGCGGCGATGTGCATGGCGATCTGCTTGCCGAGCGGTTCAAGCACGTCGGCGCCGGCATCGCTCTCGAGCGCGACGAGCACGCCGATTTTGCCGAGGTTCGGCGCCGCGGCGTTGTGCATGTAGGGCACGATCAGGCCCTGCGTCACGGAGACGGTTCTGATCCGGCGTATCTGCTGGTTTTCGCCGATGGTGGCGACATTGTTGGTCAGCGTCTCGCCGACCGTGCCGCCGTCCGGGTAGGCCGCGTCCTTCAGCGCCGCTGCGTCGTCCGAGCTGGCACCGAGCGCGACCTGAGTGGTCTTGCGGACGAAATCCTGGAACTGGTCGTTCTTGGCGACGAAATCGGTTTCAGAGTTGACCTCGACCGCGACGCCGCGCGTGCCCGCTACCGCGATGCCGACCAGTCCCTCGGCCGCAGTGCGGCTCGATTTCTTGGCGGCGGCGGCAAGGCCCTTGGCGCGCAGCATGTCGACCGCGGCCTCGATGTCGCCGCCCGTCTCGTCGAGCACCTTCTTGCAATCCATCATGCCGGCGCCGGTGCGCTCACGCAGGTTCTTCACGTCAGTGGCGGCATAGGCCATCGCGTCTATCCTCTTGAAATTAAGTTATGCGCCCGGGCCGCTGGGCCCGGTACGCAACAATCCTGTGCCTGCAATGCCCTCAGGCTTCGCCGGCTGGCTCCTCAGCAGGCGCTTCGGCCGGACCTTCGGCAACCGCGGTCTCAAAAGCTGGCACCTCCTCGGTAGGCGCTTCAACCAATGCCTCTTCGGGCAGCGGCTCATCCATCGCGCCAATGTCCGCGCCTGAATCAACCACGCCCTCGCGGTGGCCCTTGGTCGCCGCTTTGCCGATCGCATCGCAATAGAGGCGGATGGCGCGGCTGGCGTCGTCGTTGGCCGGAACCGGAAAGGCAATGCCCGAGGGATCGACGTTCGAATCGAGAATGGCGACGACCGGAATACCAAGCACGTTGGCTTCCTTGATCGCCAGCTCTTCCTTGTTGGCGTCGATCACGAACATGACATCGGGAATGCCGCCCATGTCGCGGATGCCGCCAAGCGACAGTTCAAGCTTGTCGCGCTCACGGGTGAGCTGCAGGACTTCCTTCTTGGTCAGGCCGGTGGTGTCACCCGACAACTGCTCCTCAAGCGTCTTGAGCCGCTTTATCGAACCGGAGATGGTCTTCCAGTTCGTAAGCATGCCGCCCAGCCAGCGGTGGTTGACGAAATGCTGGCCGCAGGCGCGGGCGGCGTCGGCGATCGGGCCCTGCGCCTGGCGCTTGGTGCCAACGAACAGAACCTTGCCGCCGTTCTGCACTGCTGCCGAGACGAAATCGAGCGCGCGCGCGAACAGCGGCACGGTCTGCGAGAGGTCGAGAATGTGAACCCCGTTGCGCGCGCCGAAGATATACGGCTTCATCCGCGGGTTCCAGCGGTGGGTCTGGTGGCCGAAATGCGCGCCGGCCTCGATCAATTGCTGCATGGTGACGGTGGAAGCCGCCATAAATAATACCTTTCCGGTTCGGCCTCCGATCGAAGCCAGCCTCTGAGAAGCGGGAACCGCAGCGGACCAGAGTAAACCCTTGGCCAGTTGCTGCGGCACCGGGATGTGAGTGCTTCCCATGTGAATTTACCCAAAAATCTCGCAGTGATTCGTGGGCGAACGCGCCTTTACCGGGCCTTTTAGTCAAAATCCAGCGGCGATTTGACGCGCAATGGAAACCGCCTGCCGCGAAATGGCTTGACAGGGTAGAACATATAGGGAACATAGGAGGCGTCCGGTAGAAATCCGGAACTTTTTGTCCGATTACGGCGTTGTGCACACAAGAATACAGAGCTTATCCACTCAGTCGTGCACATAAAAAGAATCCGAAAGGAACTTTCGTGTCTGCAATTTTGCTTCCCGTATTTTTCATCGCGATAGCGACCTTTGCCCTGGCTGCAATCGTCGATGCGTACCTGCGCTACGGCCGGCAGGCGCTGGTGTTGCCGGCTCAGGTGAAACAGGGCAACGCTGCATTTCAATGCCGATGGATCATAGCCGAACCAACTCGTTTACAGCCGTCGCCTGCGCGGCCTATGGAGCGTTCGGCACAACCGGCTGGTCAATCCGTGCTGCGCGCTGCCGCTTGAACCGTGCATAGCTGAAAATCGCCACGGGAAGCATCAAAAGGTAGATCAGACAAATTGCGACGAGCGTGAACCAGGGCTCGGTCAACAAAGCTGCAACCACCAGTCCGGTCAGCGCGATGACTTCAAGCCGAATGCGGCGGCGCGGACGTAACCTGCCCCAGCTCAAAGTTGGCAGGCTGGAGATCATCAGGAACGCGATCAACACCAGCCAGCCACCGACCAAGGTAGGCTCGGCAAATTCTTCCCGGCCGCTGGCCATCCACAGATAAACCGGCAGGAACGCAAGCCCGGCGCCGACTGGGGCCGGAACACCGGTGAGGAACCCCGCAGACTTGTGCGGTTCATCAGGCAGATCGATGCGTGCGTTGAATCGCGCCAGTCGCAGCACACAGCAGATGGCGAAGGCGAGCGCGGCAAACCAGCCGAGGCGCGGCAGGCTTTGCAGGGTCCATAAATAAATGATCAGCGCCGGT
>JANMCD010000063.1:0-17118 GCA_031360905.1 Novosphingobium sp. | reverse complement strand
GGCGCAATGCGGGTTGCACTGCGCCGGGTAGGAGCGGGCCGATAGCGGGGGGCGCGGCGGCTTGTCAACGCCAATCGCGGCGGTGCCGGCTGCACCGCTTGGCAAGGCGGTTGCGCCAGAGCGGCCGCCTGTGTCATGAACGAGGCTGTAACGGCGCGGCAAATGGAAGCATGCAGGCATGGCACAGGCTCAGGACGATAAGGCGCTCAGCGGCAAGCTGGTGGTCCTGCTCGGCGGCAGCGGCTTTTTCGGGCGGCACCTGGCGCAGGAACTGCTGAAACGCGGCGCCCGGTTGCGGATCGCCAGTCGTCACCCCGAACGCGCCTATGCGCTGAAACCCCTGGGAAATCTCGGACAGGTGCAGTTCGTTCGCTGCGACGTCACCCATCCGCAAAGCCTGGCTGCGGCGATGACAGCGGCTGATGCAGTGGTCAATCTGGTGGGTGCATTCGCCGGCGATCTGGATGGCCTGCAGGGCCAAGGTGCCGGCCGGATCGCCAATGCGGCGCTCAGCGCCGGCGCGGGCGCTTTCGTACATGTCTCGGCCAATGGTGCCGATGCCGCTTCCTCCGTCGATTACGCCCGCACCAAGGGCGAGGGCGAGGCGGCGGTGCTGGCCGCCTTCCCCAAGGCGACGATCCTGCGCCCGTCGATCCTGTTCGGGCCGGACGACCAGTTCGTTAACCGCTTCGCCGGGCTGATCGCGATGCTCCCGGCCTTGCCGGTGTTCGGACCGCAAGCACGGTTGCAGCCGGTATTCGTCGACGATGCCGCCGAGGCCGCCGCCCAGGCGCTCGGCGATCCCGGCGCGCATGGCGGGAAGATTTACGAGATCTGCGGGCCGGAGGTGATGACCATGCTGGAGCTCAATCAGCGTATCGCCGCCGCGCAAGGGCGTAGCCGGCTGTTTATCGACCTGCCGGATATCGCCTCCAGCGCCTTCGCCGCGCTCACCGGCTGGCTGCCCGGCGCGCCGATCACCTCCGACCAATGGGCGCTGTTGAAGGCGGGCAATGTCGCCTCGGGCAAATTGCCGGGGCTGAAAGCGCTGGGCGTGACGCCTCGCCCGCTCAGCCTGTTCCTTGAGCGCTGGATGGTCCGGTTCCGCAATCACGGGCGATTTGGCGCGAAGCCGGTGGCGGGGCGGTAGGGCGGGCGGCGCCCTTCCGCATTTTCATTTTCGGATTCCCGGCTCAGGCGTTCACATCGCCATAATGGCTTGGCGGCTGGATCACGTCCATGCGTTCGGTGAGCAGCGGGCGGAAGCTCGGGCGGCTTTTGAACACCGAATACCAGCCCCGAGCCTGTTCATGCGCCGACCAGTCGATGCCGCCGAGGTAATCGGCGACGGAAATCTGCGCAGCGGCGGCAAGGTCGGCCAGGCTCATCGTCGCGCCGGCTAACCAGGGCCGGTTATCGATCAGATAGTCGATGTAATAAAGGTGCTCATGCGCCAGCCGCATCGCCTCGCGCAGCATGCGGGAATCGGGAGATTGACGCAGGATCAGGCGCTTTTTCATCCGTTCGTGAAGCAACGGCGCGGTGACCTGTTCATAGAAGTTTTCATCGAACAGCGCGACCAGCCGGCGCACTTCCGCGCGGTTGGCCGAAGTTCCGGCGATCATTGCAGCTTTGTCGACAGTCTCTTCAAGATACTCGCCGATCGCCCGGCTGTCGCACAAGGTCAGGCCCTTGTCGGGATCGTGGAGAACGGGGGTGCGGAGCGCCGGGTTCAGGGCGAAGAATTCGTCACTGCCTGCCCAGGGATCCTCTCGCCGCAGCTCGAAGGGGATGCCTTTTTCGCTCATCAGCAGGCGCAGCTTGCGGCTGAACGGGCACAGCGGGAACTGGTAGAGCTGCCACATGGAGCGAGCTATTGCCCAAGCGATTCGCCGCGTCCACCCGAAGAATTGATAAGCGCGCGCGAATTCAGGTGGATAACCTCCCGTCCGGCCCCTCGCGCCTCTCACTGGCCAATCAGCGATTGACCAGACGGCGCGCGGGGATAAGGACCGTGCGCACTCAACAGCAAACTGGAGAATCCCATGTTCACGCATGTCGTGGTCGGTAGCAATGATCTGGCCAAATCGAAGAAATTCTACGACGCCGTCTTCACCGCAATCGGCGGCAGTCCAGGCACGGAAACGGGCACCCGCATTGCCTATGGCCACAAGGGCAGCAACTTCCTGGTGTCGACGCCGATCAACGGCGAGCCGGCCTGCCACGCCAATGGCGGCACCATCGGCTTCTCTATGGATAGCGAGGCTCAGGGCAAAGCCTGGCACGATGCCGGCGTCGCGGCGGGCGGCACCAGCTGCGAAGACGCGCCAGGCGTGCGGGATCTCGGTTATGCCAAGTATTACCTTGCCTATCTGCGCGATCCCGACGGTAACAAGCTGTGCGCCCTGCTGCCGATCAGTTGACAGGGAAACAGGCACTTCGCCTTTTCAACCTGCGCCTCGGGACCAACGATCTCGCCAGATCGCGCATCTTCTATGTCGCGACGTTCGGCGCACTCGGACTGCCGCCAAGCAGAATGCCGGTTGATTACCGGGTGGCTGGGAGACTGAGATGGTGATGGCGGTTGAAGTCCGGCCCGATGGCAGCCGCCAGCCCGTCACGCGTGAATGGGTGCCCGAGGCCCCGGTTGCGCTAGAATTCAACGGCATCGCTTATGCGGTGATGATGGCGACGCCGGCCGACCTGGAAGATTTCGCTACCGGCTTCGCGCTGAGCGAAGGATTGGCCGGGCAGGTCGGCGACGTCAGCGACGTTGCGATTGCCGAAGTTGCGCTTGGCTGGATTGTTCGCGCCGCGATTTCCGGGCTGGGCGCGGAGCAGCTTGGCGAGCGGGTACGTGCGCGGGTTGCGGAATCGAGCTGCGGACTTTGCGGGATCGAAAACCTTGAGGCGGTGGCACGGCCGCTGCCCCCGGTTGCGGCGCACGATCCGCTCGATCCGGGCGCAATTTTCGCCGCACTGGCCGCGCTCAAACACCGCCAGCCGCTGAGCCATGGCACCGGTGCCGCCCATGCCGCCGCCTGGGCCGATGCCGCCGGTGCAATCCAGTGCCTGCGCGAGGATGTCGGTCGGCACAATGCGCTCGACAAGCTGGTGGGCGCGATGGCGCGGGAAGGTCACCGGTTTTCGCCGGGCTTCGTGCTGTCCACCGCGCGCTGCAGCTACGAGATCGTCGAGAAGGCGGTGCGGGCGGGGGCGACCACGCTGGTGACGGTCTCGCTGCCAACGAGCCTGGCAGTCACCCGTGCCAAGGCTGCGGGGCTAAGCCTGTACGTGCTGGCGCGGGACGATTCGGTGTTGCTGGTGAGCCCCCAGACCACGCCGAACGCGCCGCGCAGAGGCAGTACCAGCGCGATCAGTTCAGCTTGCTAGCACAATCTATAGCGACTGCCCGTCATCGACAGTAAAGACCGACCCCGTAGTATTTTCGGCCGCGTCCGAGCAGAAATACACCATCGGCTCATCCAGCGATTCGATCGGTTGCAGCCGCCGCCGCGGGAAGCCGGCGATCTGGGCAAGGCCGCCTTTGCTGGCGAACCAGGCGTCAGCCATTTCGGTGAGGATGAAACCGGGCTGGATGACATTGACATTCACGCCCTTTTGCACCCACTCGCCGGCGAAGCTGCGGGCGAGGCTGGCGAGGGCCGCCTTGCTCGCGCAATAGGCCGCTCCGCCGGGAAACGGCGCTTGCGCACCCATCGAGCCGATCAGCAGAATGCGTCCGCGCCCATGCTCGCGGCTGCCCGCCGCCATCATTCGCCGCGCGCCCTCGCGGGCCGTAAGGAAGACGCCGAGAATATTGGTGTCGAACTGGCTTTGCAGGCCTTGGGCGGACACCTCGGTGGATCGGCCCGGATCGGCGACGCCGGCATTGGCGATCACTGTGTCGACCGGGCCAAAGGCGGTTTCGGCGGCATCGTAGGCGGCGATGGTCGCGGCCTCGTCGGTGACATCCATCGCTACCGCCAGCGCGTTGCCCGCGCCAAGCTGCGCCGCCAGCGCCGCCACCCGGTCTACCCGCCGCGCGCCCAGCACCACCCGAGCCCCTTCGCGCACCGCCAGACGGGCGAAATGGGCGCCAAAGCCGGCAGATGCGCCAGTGATCAGGCAGATGCGCCCGGTCAGTCGCTGCATGGTTTGCTCCTTGTTCGTATCTGAAGAATGTCAGGCATCGAACATGATGACCGAACGCGCCAGCTCGCCCGTCTTCATATCGTCGAACGCCTCGTTCACTTCGGCGAGCGGGCGGTGCCGCGAGATCAGCTGGTCGATTTTCAGGCGGCCTTCCATGTAGAGATCGACGTAGCGGGGAATGTCGATGGCGTTGCGCACCCCGCCCATGATCGATCCCTGAATGCGCCGTTCCTGCAGGAAGTTAATCGCCGGCAGCTCAACCTTCATATCGAACCGCGCCATGCCGACCACTGTCGCCAGTCCGCCCTTGGTCAGCATGTTGAAGGAATCCTCGATTGTCTGCTTGAGGCCGATCGCCTCGATCGCATGATCGACCCCGCGTCCGCCCGTAAGCCCCCTGATCTGCTTGACGACATTGCCCTGCGAAGCATCGATGCCATCGGTGGCGCCGAAGGTCTTGGCGAGTTCGAGCTTGGAGGCGACCGTATCGATGGCAATGATCCGCCCTGCCCCGGCCACTGCCGCGCCGTTGATCGCGGCAAGCCCCACTCCGCCGCAGCCGATTACCGCGACGGTTTCGCCCGGCCGGATCGCTGCCTTGTTTATTGCCGCACCAAAGCCGGTCGTCACCCCGCAGCCGATGAGGCAGGCGCGGTCGAACGGCATATCGCGCCGGATCGCCACGCAGCCGCTGTCATGCACCAGTATCTGCTCGGCAAAGGCGCCCATTTTCATGAACGGTTCGAACCGCTCGCTGGCGTTGAACAGGCGCGGCGGTTCTTCGGGACCGCGTATGGCTTCGGGCGTAAAGCAACGGTGGGTATGGCCGCCAAGGCAATGCTCGCAGTGGCCGCAATGGAACGTAAGGCAGACGACAACGTGATCGCCGGGTTTCACATTTCGCACTTCCGGCCCCACCTGCTCGACAATACCGGCAGCTTCATGGCCAAGGATTGCAGGCAGCGGATGGGGCAAATCGCCGGTCAGCACATGCAGGTCCGAATGGCAGACGCCCACCGCCGCCAGCCTGACCAGCACCTCGCGCCCTTGCGGCTTGGAGATCGAAACTTCCTCAATGCCCATCGGCTGCGAAATCTCGCGCATCACCGCTGCTTTCATCGCTGGTCTCCTGCCGCATGCCCAGGATTAACCGGCATATGAGCGGCTTGTGTTGCCTTACGTTGCGCCAGCCTTATTGCCGGGCGTAGCAACATGAGCAACCGCCGCGTCATAGGCAGGAGGCGACCATCAGCAACAAGTATGAACCGCCAGGAGTATGGGTCTGGGACAAGGACGCCGGCGGTCCGTTCGCGAGGATGAACCGGCCGATCGCCGGGCCGACCCATGACCAGGAACTGCCGCGAGGCAAGCATCCGTTCCAGCTCTATTCGATGGGCACGCCCAACGGACAGAAGGTGACGATCCTGTTCGAGGAACTGCTGGCGGCGGGATTTGCCGGGGCGGAATACGATGCCTGGCTGATCGGCATCATGGAGAACGATCAGTTTGGCTCGGGCTTTGTCGCGATCAATCCCAATTCGAAGATTCCCGCATTGCTCGACTGTTCAGGGCCGGAACCCCTCCGCGTGTTCGAATCGTGTGCGATCCTGCAGCACCTTGCAGAAAAATTCGGCGCATTCCTGCCGTCCGGCGGAAAAGCGCGCGCCGAGTGCCTGTCCTGGCTGAACTGGCAGATGTCGACTGCGCCGGTGCTGGGCGGCGGGTTCGGCCATTTCTTCGCCAAGGCGCCAATCAAGATCAAATACGCCATCGACCGCTATGCGATGGAGACGAAACGGATTTTCGACGTCGCCGACCGGCACCTCGCCACCTCGTGCTATTTCGCCGGCGACGATTACACCATTGCCGACATGGCGAATTTCGCCTGGTTGCGCTATTTTCACAGCGGCGAGGCCTATGATGGCGGCTCTGAATTCCTCGACATCGCCAGCTACCGCAACGTCGACCGCTGGGTGCGCCAGCTGAGCGAACGCAAGGGCGTCCAGCGCGGCTTGCGGGTCAACCGCGATAGCGAGGGCTACGCCAGGGAACGCCACTGCGCGGCGGACATCGACGCGGTGATGCCGGGAGATTGATTGCCACACAAGACGCGGCAGTTAATCCCCAAGAATATGCATCACCAGCGGCGGCGCGGTAAGGCTGTCGGAGCCTTCGAGCAGGCGCAGTGCTTCGCTCACCGCCGATTCGGGGCCTTCGTGCGTGACGATCGCCAATAGCACTTCGCCGCCGGCCGCCGCCCGGCCCTTCTGGATAAGGCTTTCGATCGAGACCCCGGCATCGCGCATGGCCGCAGCGATTTCCGCGAGCACGCCGGGCCGGTCAGCCACCGTAAATCGCATATAGGCGCGACCGATGCGGCGGCCCGATGCCGCTGGAGCCATTGCCTCGAGCTCACTCACCGGCACCGAGAACGGGCAGCCGATTTCGCCGCGGGCAATGTCGATAAGGTCAGCGGCAACTGCGCTCGCGGTCGGCCCGTCGCCGGCGCCGGCACCCTGGAACAGCAGCCGCCCGGAGAAATTGCCTTCCGCCACCACCGCATTGGTCGCCCCGTCGACATGGGCGAGCGGGTGGTCGAAAGGCACCAAATGCGGCTGCACGCGCTGGAACAGCCGGGCGAAACCGTTCGCGCCTTCAGTCTCCGCCATGCCGATCAGCCGAATGACATAGCCCAGCACATCGGCCTGGGCGATATCGGCGGCAAGGATGCGGGATATACCGGCGGTCTCCACCGCACCGAAATCGATTCGCGAACCGAAGGCAATCGCGGCAAGTATCGACAGCTTGTGCGCCGCGTCGGTGCCCTCGATGTCGAACGCCGGGTCGGCTTCGGCGTAGCCTTTGGCCTGGGCTTCGGCGAGCACCTCGGCAAAATCGCGGCCGCTGTCTTCCATGGTCGAGAGGATATAATTGCAGGTGCCGTTGAGGATGCCGTAGACCCGCTCGATCTCATTGGCCGCGGCGCCCTCGCGCAGCCCCTTGATCACCGGGATGCCGCCGGCCACCGCCGCCTCGAACTTGAGCGCGACGCGCGCGGCCTCCGCCGCCTCGGCAAGTTCCAGCCCGTGGTGGGCGATCATCGCCTTGTTGGCGGTAACCAGAGCCTTGCCCCTGGCGATGCAATTGCGCGCCAGCGCCAGCGCCGGCCCGTCCGAGCCGCCGACCAGCTCGACCACGACATCGACGTCGTCGCGCCCGGCCATCGCCGTCATGTCGTCTTCCCAGGCGTAGCGAGCGATATCGACGCCGCGGTCCTTGGTGCGGTCTCGCGCACTGACGGCAGTTATTACGATCGGCCGCCCGGCCCGGCGCGCGATCAGCGCAGCGTTGGCCTCAATCAGGCGGATGACACCCGCGCCGACCGTGCCGAGCCCGGCAAGGGCAATCCGTAAAGGCGGTCGGTTCACTTCGGCCATGGTGCTCCCTTTCCCGGCAGCGCGCCTTAGGCGAGCGGCGCAGCAAAGGCCAGAAGCTTCAGTAGGCCTCGCTCAGCGGCGCGTGCGTCCACAAGGACCCAGGCCCTCGATCACCAGCCGGTAATCGGCTTCGGCCTGGGCCTTCGCCTCCGCGCCATCCGAGAGATTGACGCCTGGCGGCAGCGCCGGCGGCAGGAAGCAGGCGAGGCGGTACCAGCGCAGGGTGTCGCGCGGCGGCGGTGTGCCGCCTTCGAGCACTTCTGAAAAGGATACGCCCCAGGCCGGCGCGCTATCAGGCCGGCGTGAGACCGTGATCGACGCGGCCGAACCGTCGCCGGTGCCGAGGAACATCTGCGTTTCACCCTCCCCCTCCAGCGATCCGGCGACATGGATCGCCTCGCGCACGCCGGTGATTCGTGCGGGCGCATCCGGACTCAGCCGCTCGGTAAGAATGGCGCGCAGCCGGTTTTCGCTGGCTTGGTCCCAGGGGATCTGGGCATCGGGGGCGATCAGTTGCAGCTCACCGGGCTTTCCGGGGACTGCCCGGGCGAACAACAGGACTTGCGTTTTCTTCAGCTTCGGCGGCCTGCCCCGCCAGTCGAGCGGGATGTCGGTAAGGTAGCGAAGCGATTCGCTCAGCATGCCATCGCCGGCCAGCAGCGCCGCAGTTTTCGCCTCGACATAGAAGCGCCCCCAGCCCGGCTTCACTCCGTTGGTTCGCTCCGGCTCGAGCTGGGCCAGCTTGCGAATTTGCGCGCGCGCCACCAGCGGGGCCGATTCGGCAAGATCGGCAAGATCGGCGTAACTTGCCAGTACTGTCACGGCAGGAGCAGACACTGCGGCAGGAGTAGCTGCGGACTGCGCGGCAAGCACCGGAACCGCCCAAATTCCGCAACTTACCGATGCCATCCACAGCCCGGAGACTATGCTTTTTGTATGGTTCATCACCCACCAACTCCTGCCTGATTGACTAATGCACGCTATCTGACACTAATGACCGCTTAACGGACGATTGCAGCTTAGCACCCTGAATCCCACGTTAACTCTACCAGTTGGTGATAAGCCGTTGCGCAGGTGGTTGTTCGACGCTAAAGCATCGAAAAATGCAGGGCTGAAGCCCCAAATATTTTTCATTGCCGGGCGTCGGATTCTAGGGCTTGACCCACCGTGCAGCAGGGTGGAAAACAAAATGGCCAAGGGTCGCGGCTTCGCCTCGTCTCTGGCCTCCTCGGGGCCAAACTCCGGGGCCGTGAATTTGGAGTGGTGAGACTGAATGGCATACGCTGACCAAAAGATGAGCGGTAACCGCATTATTGCGCTTATCATCGTTGCCCTGATTCACATTGCGCTGATCTATGCGCTAGTCACCGGCCTCGCCTATGAGGGCATCAAGAAGGTGATGCAGCGGGTGTCGACAGTCGACATCAAGGAAGAAGTAAAGAAGGAGCTGCCCCCCCCGCCGAAGAAGGTCGATCTGCCGCCGCCGCTCGTCGCGCCGCCGGTGAGGATCAACGTGGCCCCGGCCCCGCCGCAAATCATCACCGTGGCTGAACCGCCACCCGCTCCGCCTCCGCCGATTTTAGTCCCGCCGCCACCGGCTGCGCCGCCGGCGCCGCGTTTCACGCCAAAGGCAGCGGTGCCCAAGGGTAATCCCGGCAGTTGGGCTACCACCAATGATTATCCCTCCCGGGCCCTGCGCGAAGAGCGCGAAGGAACAACCGGCTTCCGGGTTACGGTAGGTCCCGACGGCAAGGTGACGGATTGCTCCGTCACCAGCTCCAGCGGCCATTCCGACCTTGACGAAGCGGCCTGCGCCAATATCCGCCGCCGCGCCCGGTTTGCTCCAGCGGTGGACGGTAATGGCAACCCGACGACTGGCAGCTATTCCAACCGCGTTCGCTGGGTTATCCCGAAAGACTGACGTTTTTGATGGAGCTAGGCTCGCCGGGCTTGGCTAGGGCAGCACCAAATAATTTGAGAGGACCATACGCATGCAGATTGTTGATCTCCTTCAGGCCGCGGCAACAGCGGCACCTGTGAACAAGTTCGGTTTCGTGGAGGCGCTCGAACAGGGCGGATTCATTGCTTATGCGACGGTAAGCATTCTTGGCATCATGTCATTTGGCTCGTTTTACATCTTGTTCACCAAGTGGGTCGAACAGGCGAAGATCATGCGACAGGGGCGGGATTTGCGGGCCAATTTCTGGCGGGCGCCGTCGCTCCGCGAAGGCGCTAACAAGCTCGACAAGGACAGCGCTTGGCGCCAGGTCGTTGAAGATGGCCTCGCCGCCGAAGAACAGCACGGCAAGATGACCGACGCCATGGAAGCCCACGACTGGCTGCACGGCTCGCTTGCCCGTTCGGAAGCGTCGGTTGGCGCGCGCCTGGCATCGGGCCTGCCGTTCCTTGCAACCGTCGGGGCGACCTCGCCGTTCATCGGCCTGTTCGGCACGGTGGTCGGCATTTACCGCGCCCTGATCGCCATCGGCATTGCCGGTTCGGCGTCGATCGACAAGGTCGCCGGCCCGGTCGGTGAAGCGTTGATCATGACCGCCCTCGGTCTGCTCGTTGCGGTGCCAGCGGTGTTGGCCTACAACTATTTGCAGTCCCGCAACAAGCGTATCGCCGAGCAGCTTTCTGGCTTCTCGACCGACATCTTGGCGTACATCAACTCGAAGGGCGCCGTCAGGCCGGCAATGGTCGCAACTCCCGGCAAGCCGGCCGTAGCAGCCCCCGCGCGGCCCGCCGCAACGCCGACCCGGCCGTAATCGGGGCCCCATAATACCGGGAATGGGCGGCACACTAGCGTGCCGCCCCCCACCGGCCGGGGTGACGGGCAGCGGCATGCAGGATTGTCTCGCTTTTCCGGAAGAAATGTCAGGATAGGATGAATTTATGGCGATTTCGGTAGGCGCGGAAGAAACTCCGATGTCCGACATCAACACCACGCCGCTGGTCGACGTGATGCTGGTGCTGCTGATTATCTTCCTGATTGCGGTCCCGATCGCGATCCAGAGCATCGAAAAGCTGCGGCTGCCGGTAATAGTTTCGCTCGAATCGAAGGACAAGGTCGAGAACCTGCTGCTTACCGTCAGCACCACCGATCAGGGGAATCGCAGCGCGGGTGATCCGGGTTACGAAGGACCGTCGCGCTACGGTCAGTGCCGCATCTATTTCAACAACATCACCCCGGTCGATTCGGTCGAACTGCGCGAACAGGCGTTCAAGCGCCTCGACGCCATCGTCAAGCGCGCCGGCGGACCGGAAGCGCTGGTCGCCGATCCGGAAAAGATCCCGCAGGTGCACATTCGCGGCGACGTCAACACGCCGTGGCGGTGCATTGCCGGGGCAATCTACAACATCCAGATTTCCGGCTACCCGACTGTCGGCTTCATATCGAACCCAATCAACCCGGAAATGTGATCGGGTAACCGATCGACCCATTCAGGAGTAATTCCCATGTCAATGTCAGGCGGCAAGGACGATGGTTCGCCGATGATGGAAATGAACACGACGCCGCTGATCGACGTCATGCTCGTTCTGCTCATCATGTTCATCATCACCATCCCGATTGCCACCCATTCGATCGATATCGATCTGCCGGTGCCCAACCCCAACGACCCGCCGCCGCCGCCGATCTTGCCCGACAAGAACAAGGTGGTGCTGACCCGCGACGGCCAGATCATGTGGAATGCTACGCCGGTAACCGGTGGTCAGCTGGTCACCAACCTCAAGGGGACGCTGGCCCTTCAGCCCGAGCCGGAACTCCAGTTCCAGCCCGAGTCCGATGCCAGCTACGATCTTTCGGCCAAGGTGCTTAACATCATCAAGGGTTCGAAGGTCACCAAATTCGGCTTTGTCGGTAACGAGCTGTTCTCCGAATTCGAAAAGGCTCCCAAGAGGTAAGCGCAAGCACCGCGGCAGCTTGAAAAGGGGCGGAGCGATCCGCCCCTTTTTCGTTTGCCGCCCGGCTTACTGCCGCTGGGGCCGCATCGCTGCTGCCGCCAGGGTCTCGGCCTCGACCAGCAGTTCGTCATCCGCCGCCCCCGCCGGCAGCCGCTCGCGCCCGATCATGGTCAAAACCGGTACCGCCAGCGGACTGACCCGATCGAGCCGGACGTGATCGACCTCCCGGCCCGCGCGCTGCAGCACATCGGCGACGCGGCCCACGTCGGTCATTCGCGCCCGAGCGTCGGCCCAGGCCGCTTCGATCAGCAAGTGGCCGGGCTCGTATTTGCGCAGCACATCGTAGATCAAATCGGTCGAGAAGGTTACCTGCCGCCCAGTCTTCTTCTTGCCGGGGTGCTGCCGCTCGACCAGTCCGGATATCACCGCCACCTCGCGGAAGGCGCGGCGCAGCAGATAGCTTTGCTGCACCCAATCGACGAATTCATCCGCAAGAATATCTGGCGAGAGCAGCGCCGCCGGCTCCTCGATCCGCCGCAGCCCGGACACCGCCAGCGCATAATCATTGGCGACAAAACCCAAAGGCCCTAACCCGCGATCTTCCATCCGCCGGGTGAGCAGAATTCCAAGCGACTGGTTCGCATTCCATCCCTCGAAAGTGTAGAACACGCTGTATTCGACCCCCGCATGCGGGAAGCTTTCGACCAGCAGCCGCCCCGGACCGGGCAGATGCGAGCGCCAGTCCTGCATTTCCAGCCATTCGCGCACATCGTCGGGAAAGCGCGCCCAACCGGCACGGTCCTGCAAAATGGCGCGCACCCGCTCGCCGAGATGTGTGGTAAGCGCCATGCGCGCGCCCATGTAGCTGGGGATGATCGCCGACTTCTTCGCCGCGCGCACGATCAGTTCGAGATCGCGCAGCGCCTCCAGCTCAAGATCGATGCCGGCAAAGCGGAAGGTATCGCCCGGCTTGAGGCTAGCCCCGAAGGCCTCCTCAACCCGCCCCAACGACCGTCCATTTCGAAACCGAACCTCAAGCAGTTCGGCATCGACGATAATGCCCGCATTCATCCGGTGGCGCGCGGCATGCTGGGGATGGGCGAGCCGCCAGCTGCCATCCTTCTCGCGCACGATCCGGCGAAACCGGTCGTAGGCCCGGAGCGAATAGCCCCCGGTGGCGACGAAATCGAGCACCCGGGTCCACTCCGCTTCCCCGACCCAGGCGTATGGCAGCGCCGAGCGCACCTCGGCGAGCAGCGCCGCCTCATTGAACGGCCCGGCGCAGGCACAGGCCATGACATGCTGGGCGAGGACATCGAGCGCGCCCGGACGGAAGTCTTCGCCATCGCGCTGGCCCTCCGCCACTGCGTCCGCCGCCGCCACTGCCTCAAGAAATTCGAAGCGGTTACCGGGCACCAGCAGCGCGCGGCTTGGCTGGTCGAGCCGGTGGTTGGCCCGGCCGATCCGCTGCAGCAGCCGCGACGAACCCTTCGGCGCTCCCATCTGCACGACCAGATCGATGTCACCCCAATCCACCCCGAGATCAAGGCTGGCGGTGCAGACCAGCCCGCGCAATTCCCCCCGCGCCATGGCCCCCTCAACCTTGCGGCGCGCCTCCTTCGACAGCGAGCCGTGGTGAATGCCGATCGGCAGTTTGTCCTCGTTCGCCTCCCACAGCAGCTGGAAGATATATTCGGCGAGGAAGCGCGTGTTGGTGAACACCAGCGTCGTGCGGTTGGCCCGGATTGCCGCGTAGAGCTGCGGGATCGCCCAAGCGGCGGAATGACCGCTCCACGGCATGCGGCTTTCCTGCGGCAGCATGATCTCGATTTGCGGCTCGGCCCCCTTCTCGCCTTCCACCAGCGCCACGGTATCCACCTTGCCCCCCATTTCTTTCAGAGTTCGGGGCGCCAGCCAGGCGCAGAAGGCGTCGGGATCGGCCACCGTTGCCGACAGCGCCGCTCGCCGCATATCCGGGGCCAGACCCTGTAGCCGCGCCAGCGCCAGTGACAGGAGGTCGCCGCGCTTGCCGGTGGCGAAGGCATGGACCTCGTCGATCACCACCCGCTTCAGGCCCGTGAACAGCGCCGCGCTTTCAGGATAGGACAGCAGCAACGAAAGCGATTCGGGCGTCGTCAGCAGCACGTGCGGCGGGCGGGCGCGCTGGCGAGCCTTGCGGTCGGACGGAGTATCGCCGCTACGGGTTTCGATCCGGATCGGCAGCCCGATTTCCGCGACCGGTGTCATAAGATTGCGCTGGACGTCGTGCGCCAACGCCTTGAGCGGCGAGACATAGAGCGTGTGCAGCCCCTCCGGCACCGGCGCATCGCCAAGCCGGGAGGGCGCGAAGTCCGCGAGCGTCGGCAGAAAACCTGCGAGCGTCTTGCCCGCGCCTGTATCGGCAACGAGCAGCGCATGACGCCCGGCATCGGCCTCGGCCAGCATCTCGGCCTGATGCCGCCGCACCCGCCAGCCCCGCCCTTCAAACCATGCGGCGATTTCTCCGGGTACTTCTCCCGGCGTCATGCAGTGGGCTGCAAAAGTAGAGAATTCGCGCGCATAATCGCTGCTTAGCACTCAAGGGTCCGGAAGCGCAGCGCAGCTTGCCTCGAATGCGCGCGGTGAATGGCGTCTTTTTATGGATCGCCCGGCGCTTCCTCGGGACCGGGTATGGACTTGGCTGTAGAGGCCGGGAGGTGGGTCTGCATTGCCCCTTGCACCGGGCCCCCCTCCCGGTTAAACGCCGCCCCTGCACAGGGCCAATGCCCACGCACGCCGCTTTAGCTCAGCCGGTAGAGCACATCATTCGTAATGATGGGGTCAGGTGTTCGAGTCACCTAAGCGGCACCATTTGCCTGTTCGCCAAAGCCCGCGAATGGTTGCAAAACCCCCAGAAATCTGCCAATAATCGCACTGGCCTAACTTCTAGTGGTCGCCTTTGCACGTCTCTGACCGGACAATTCTGGGGGCCACGGTGGGGGCCATTCGCTAACTGCAAAAAGGCGTGACCCCCAAATGGCACTTTCGAACATCACGATCCGCAATGCGAAGCCTAGGTCCAGCCCTTACAAGCTGGCCGATGACAAGGGGCTGTTCCTGCTGGTTCAGCCATCCGGCGGGATGCTCTGGCGCATGAAATATCGGATCGATGGGCGCGACGAGGCGGGCAATCCCAAGCGCGTGGAAAAGAAGCTGGGATTTGGCACCTATCCCGACGTGAGTTTGGTCGAAGCGCGCGGTCGGCGAGACGAGGCACGTGCCCTGCTGGCCAAGGGCATCGATCCAGCCGAAAAGAAGCGTCGCGATATTCAGGCATCGAAAGTGAGTGCGGCGAATACCTTCACCGCCGTCGCCAACGCCTATATCGCCAAGAACGAGCGCGACGGTCTTGCGGCCAACACCATCGTCAAACGGCGCTGGTTTGTCCGGTTGCTGCAAAATGCAATTGGCAGCCGCCCGATAAGCGATATCCTGCCCTTCGATATTCTGGAAGCGGTGCGCCCGTATGAGGCAGCCAAGAATGACGAAAAGGCGCATCGAACGCTTCAGTTCGCCGGGAGCGTCTATCGCTACGCGATTGCCAATCAGTTGGCGAAGACCGACCCGACGCGCGATCTGCGCGGGGCCTTGGCCAAGCGCAAGCCAAAGCATCTTGCGGCCATTCTAGAACCCAAGCGCGTCGGCGAACTGCTGCGCGCAATCGATGACTATGAAGGGCAAGGCCTGCCGATCACACGGATTGCATTGCAGGTTTCCCCCTATGTCTTTGTGCGACCGGGCGAGTTGCGCCGCGCGGAATGGCAGGAAATCGACATGGACGCAGCCGTCTGGCGCATTCCAGCCGCCAAGATGAAGGGCAGGCAGGAACACGTTGTGCCGCTTTCACGGCAAGCCATCGCACTGTTCGAAGCGGCGCGCGAACTAACTGGTGACGGGCGCTATGTGTTCCCGTCGATCCGCACGCCAGTCAGGCCGATGTCGGAAAACACCGTGAACGCGGCGCTGCGGCGGCTGGGCTTCACCAAGGACGAAATGACCGCGCACGGTTTCCGGGCAATGGCCAGCACCTTGCTCAATGAGTCGGGGAAATGGTCTTTCGATGCCATCGAACGCGCGCTGGCGCACAAGGACAAGGACGCGGTGCGCGCGGCCTATCATCGCGGGGCGCATTGGGCTGAGCGTGTCGAAATGGCGGAATGGTGGGGGGGTTATCTGGACACGTTGAGAATGGGTGCGGAAATCGTGCCCATCAACAGGGCTAAAAGGTAGTCTCTGGACTCAAGCTGGTTTTGCCCTGACCTTGGAGCGATGGAGAGTGAAGACTATGCTCAGATTGGGCTGATTATCGACCGGCTCGACCGCTCTGCACGAATATCGCTTGATAAATGCCTTGCAAGCCACACGGCGGAAGTCGCCAAAGCCAGTGGCTTGGGGCATAGCAGACCCTGGATTTCCTTCTGTGGAATAATGGAGGACGAAGGACTGAAGTTCATCGTCGCCTGCTTGGAGGAAGTCGGCAAGGTCACGCGAGAGGCAGAAGGTTTTGGCCTCATCGGAGAGCGCGTTGCCGCATTTATTGCCTACCTGGACGAAGTATTTCAATCGGCTTACTCGCAAACGCATGCGTGTCAGGGGATAGGTGGTGCGGCCAATCCACCGGATGCATGGCGAAATGCTAAGTATTCGCTTCAAGTTGAGTTTTCATCGCGTCGTTATGAATTTCTTACGCCACCGCGAGATCGCACTGCGAAGGTGGCGCAACCGGAAATGGTTTCGCAAAGTGTGCTGACCAAGAACAAGGGTGGAAAGCCGCTTGCGGCACATTGGGATGATATGTGGGCCGAGATCGCGGTGCAGCTTTGGGTTGGCGATCTTCAACCCAAGACTCAGGCAGACATCAAGCGAGCAATGCTGGCTTGGTTTACCGAAAAGGAGATCAACATAGGCGACACCGCCGTTACCGAGCGAGCACGGCGACTCTGGCAGAAATATCAAGCTGCGCAGTAGTTAGCGAACCTTTCCGAACCTTGGCGCGCGATCTAAACCGCGAATTCGCCGATGCATTCCCGTGTTCGCTGGCACCCGCCAGCCGCACAGGAGCTGCAACAATGGAACGCCCCGCCTATACGATCAATGATACCGCCCGCACGCTGAGCCTTGGCCGCACGTCGATTTACGCGATGATCGCCGATGGACGGCTGGAGGCGTTCAAGCTGGGCCGCCGCACCCTGGTCCGGGCGGAATCCATCCGGCAGCTGGTCGCTGGTGAGGGCTAGGGGCAATGCCCGAAAAGCGGGTCAACCCGAACCGGGTCAGGTTGCATCGCAGCTACAGCGTTGCCGAGCTTGCGGACTGCTGCGGGGTGCATCGGAACACCGTC
The DNA here is from genome assembly GCA_031360905.1 of Novosphingobium sp. Classification (GTDB taxonomy): domain Bacteria; phylum Pseudomonadota; class Alphaproteobacteria; order Sphingomonadales; family Sphingomonadaceae; genus Novosphingobium. The sequence continues at coordinate 240 of JANMCD010000063.1, read as the reverse complement.
CGCAATTGGCGGGACAAGGGACTGGAACCAATCGACGCGCAAGATGGTGTCCCCGGACGTGGTGTAGCTTGGGGATGGTCCCATGCTTTCCGGCGTCAGTCCGGGCTGGTCATGTTCCGGGCACTGCCGAGAGCATGATGATGGGATTATCGCTGAGCGGAGCCATGGTTTCACGCGTCATGTAACGGGCGCGCTGGACGGCCCATTCGTCGCTCTGTTCCATGAGGATGGCACCCACGA
>JANMCD010000046.1:0-1588 GCA_031360905.1 Novosphingobium sp. | reverse complement strand
TCCCGACATCACCGATATCATGGTCAACGGCCCGGACCAGACCTACATCGAAAAGAAGGGCAAGCTGCAGCTCGCCCCGATCCGCTTCCGCGATGAGCAGCATCTGTTCCAGATCGCCCAGCGCATCGTCAACATGGTCGGCCGCCGCGTCGACCAGACCACGCCGCTGGCCGACGCCCGCCTGAAGGATGGCAGCCGCGTCAACGTCATCGTCCCGCCACTCAGTCTGCGCGGTACCGCCATCTCGATTCGTAAATTCTCCGAGAAGCCGATTACGCTCGATATGCTGCGTGATTTCGGCTCGATGTCGGACAAGATGTGCACCGCGCTGAAGATCGCCGGCGCCTGCCGCATGAATGTCGTCATCTCGGGCGGTACCGGTTCCGGCAAGACGACCATGCTCAACGCGCTGTCGAAGATGATCGATCCGGGCGAGCGCGTGCTGACCATCGAGGATGCAGCTGAGCTGCGCCTGCAGCAGCCTCACTGGTTGCCACTGGAAACCCGTCCACCGAACCTTGAAGGCCAGGGCGCCATCACCATCGGCGATCTCGTCAGGAACGCGCTGCGCATGCGCCCGGACCGGATTATTCTGGGCGAAATCCGCGGCGCCGAGTGCTTCGATCTGCTCGCCGCGATGAATACCGGGCATGACGGCTCGATGTGCACACTCCATGCCAACTCAGCGCGCGAATGCCTTGGCCGGATGGAAAACATGATCCTGATGGGCGACATCAAAATACCCAAGGAAGCGATCTCGCGCCAGATCGCGGAATCGATCGATATCATCGTCCAGGTCAAGCGCCTGCGCGACGGCTCGCGCCGCACCACCGGCATCACCGAGGTGATCGGCATGGAAGGCGACGTCATCGTCACCCAGGAGCTGTTCAAGTTCGAATATCTCGACGAGACTCCCGAGGGCAAGATCATCGGCGAATTCCGTCCTTCCGGCCTGCGTCCCTATACGCTGGAAAAGGCCCGGCAATTCGGTTTCGACCAGGCATTTCTCGAGGCGTGTCTCTGATTCGGGGGTTAACCCGCCAGCCAGACCTTCACCGCCAGACCGCAGAAGATACAGGCGGCGAGCACTGCCCAGAAGAACACGGCCGTCCACGGCATGAAACCGACCGCGTCAGGCTGGCTGCGGCGCATGCGGCGGTGATCGCCCCACCATGCCAGACCGGCCAGCAGCAACGCAGCGACGGCTGACGCGGTCAAGGCGGTTGGAAATCCCTCCATCGCCCGCCCTTGCCTCACGGCGCGGCGGAACTAAAGCCGGATCGTGCCGCAGGCCGATCGTCCCCTCTTTGCGCTGTTGCTGCGAATACTCGCAGCCATTGTCGGTGCGAGTCTGCTCGCCCTGGTCAAGCTGGCTGGTGAAAGCGGGGTTGCGCTGCCGGAAATCATGTTCTGGCGGCAAGCGATTCCGCTGCCGCTGATGCTGACCTATCTGTGGGCGACCGGCGGCCTGCGGCGGCTGCGCACCCGCCGCCTCGGGGCCCATGCGCGCCGGGCGGGACTCGGCATGACCAATATGGTGCTCAATTTCGGCGCCGCCATCCTGCTGCCGCTTGCCGTTTCGACCAGT
>JANMCD010000020.1:0-11865 GCA_031360905.1 Novosphingobium sp. | reverse complement strand
ATCAGAAACTTACGCTACATCCGCCAACCCAAAATCACCGCTCCCGTGAATAAGACGGGCTAGGAGCCAGCGCACACGCTCGCGCGCGGGTTCGAGTATTACGACAACCTCGATACGCCGTTCGCGCGGGCGGTGTTCATGATGTTTCTGGTGTCCGAGGTGCATCCCTTCGTCGATGGCAATGGCCGGATCGCGCGCATCATGATGAACGCTGAACTGGTCACGGCAGGCGAAGAGCGCATCATCATCCCGACGGTCTATCGCAGCAATCACCTGACGGCTCTCAAGGCACTATCGCAGAGCGGCCAACCGACGCCGATCATCCGAACGCTCGACTTTGCGCGCAAATGGGTGGCGGCGGTGCCCTGGACCGATCTTGAATCCGTGCGCCGGGTGCTGGAAGGCTGCCATGCGTTCGTCGATCCGACCGAAGCCGATGATCGCGGTATTCGGCTGCGACTACCGGCCCAGGTGCCAGAATGAAGGGCGGCACCCGCGAAACAGGGCGGTTGCGCGAATACCCGATAGACGCTTTGCGGTGTCGATATGGGCGATGGCCGCACCTGGGACGGGGATGGTAATGGCCAGGATGACAATAACCTGCGGTTGTCATTTCGCGGGAGCGGAGCGCGGGATCGTGCGACTCCCAAGCGATCCGCTGATGCAGGCTCCGGCCCCCAGTGCAGTGGGCTTATCAGAGCCTGCTAACATAGATGGTGCGGGCGGTGGGAATCGAACCCACACTCCTTGCGGAACGGGATTTTGAATCGCTTTTGAGTGGGACGAGGCTACGCTTGTTTGCCGCAGAAATCAGCTTCCAAAACCAACCTGTTACCCGACGTACGGGAAGGCAGCGGAAAACAGCCAAATGTCACACTCAAATGTGCAAACATTTGTGTAATTGAAGGGCGAGCATAACTACAGACTGTTATGGATTTTGATAAAGTGTTCGTACAGCACTGATTTATTGCTATAAGCCAGTCATAAGCGAGTTTCCGTCGCATTAGATGGCCATCACCAGAACCGCGATTCCGGTGCCGGAGCGGGGCACAGCCGCTTTAATTGAAGCGAAAACGATAAATGACGAGCGCAAGCGTTGTGGTCTCCGAGAGCGCAACCGCCCACACCCCTTCCAGCGCCAAGCAGACTGCGTGGCTCACGCTGGGCGCGATCGGCGTTGTCTTCGGCGACATTGGCACGAGCCCCCTATACGCGCTGAAGGAAAGCTTCGTCGGCCATCATCCCTTGAACCCCGACCCACTCCATATTTTCGGAGTCATCAGCATCATTTTCTGGACTATGGTGCTGATCGTCACTGTCAAATATGTGATCATCATGATGCGCGCCGACAATAAGGGCGAAGGCGGCAGCCTGTCGCTGCTCGCGCTAATTTCGCGCACCGCCGGACCCGGCCGCTGGACGTTCGGCTTGACGATTCTCGGCGTGTTCGCGACGGCCCTGTTCTTTGGCGACGCGATGATCACGCCCGCGATCTCGGTATTGTCCGCAGTCGAAGGGCTGCAGGTGATCAGCCCTGATCTCGCCAAGTTAATCATTCCGATTTCGATCGTGATCCTGATCGGCCTGTTTGCGGTGCAACGCCGCGGCACTGAAAAGGTCGGCTTGATCTTCGGCCCGATCATGCTGGTCTATTTCGCGGCGCTGGTCGTTCTCGGCGTCCGCTCGATCATCGAGAGCCCGGAAATATTCCAGGCATTGCTGCCGATCTGGGGTTTCCGGTTCTTTGCAGTGGAACCCGGCCTGGCCTTCCTTGCGCTTGGGTCGATCGTGCTCGCCGTGACCGGCGCCGAAACGCTGTATGCAGACATGGGGCATTTCGGGAAAAAGCCAATCCGCATCGGCTGGCTGTTCATCGTTTTTCCATCCTTGGTGCTCAATTACCTCGGCCAGGGCGCGCTCATGCTGCGCAGCGCCGACGCGGCGCAAAATCCTTTCTATTTGCTGGCGCTCGAACAGTGGCGCGTTCCCTTGGTCATTCTCGCGACGATGGCGACGATCATCGCCAGCCAAGCGGTGCTCACGGGCGCTTTTTCGGTCACGCGTCAGGCAGTCCAGCTAGGCCTGCTGCCACGGCTGCACGTGATCCACACCAGCCACAAGGCGCAGGGGCAAATCTATCTTCCACTTGTCAATTGGGCGCTGCTCGCCTCGGTCCTCCTGCTGATTTTCATGTTCGGCTCGTCGACCAACCTCGCATCGGCCTACGGCATCGCGGTGACCGGGACGATGTTCATCACGACGATCATGCTCGGCGTGCTCGCGACGCGCGTATGGAATTGGCCGCCGCTGGTGGTTGCGGCGCTTGTCGGGCTGTTCCTGATTATCGACGGTGCCTATTTCGCGTCGAACTTGACCAAGATCGGGGATGGCGGCTGGTTCCCGCTGCTTATCGGTCTGATCAGCTTTACGCTGCTGACGACTTGGGCGCGGGGCCGCTCGCTGATTCATCGCCGCTTGGCCGAAGGCAATCTCCCGCTGGCCCTGTTTATCAAGTCGATCAGCAGCTCGGTTCAGCGCGTGTCCGGCAACGCGATCTATCTGACCGCCTTCTCGGATGGAGTGCCGGCCTCGCTGCTCCACAATCTCAAGCACAATCAGGTGCTGCACGAAAAAATCCTGCTGGTTAACATCGCGGTTCAGGACGTTCCGGTCATCACCGAGGAAAGCCGCGCTGAGGTCGAGGAACTCGGCAGCGGTATTTCGCGAGTAATCCTGAAGTTCGGGTTCACCGAAAACCCTGACCTACTTGGCGCCCTAGCCAACAACAAGGACAAGATCGGGCCGCTTCCCGCTGCCAAGACCAGCTACTTCATCTCGCGGCAGACCGTCGTTGCAAGCAATCTTCCCGGCATGGCGATCTGGCGCAAGCGCGTGTTCGCTTGGATGGTCCGCAACTCGGCCACGCCGATGCAGTTCTTCAACCTGCCGCCCAATCGAGTTGTCGAACTCGGCAGCCAAGTCGACATTTAGCGTGTTGGGATCAATCGGTCGTTTGGCTCCACTGGCCCAGTTCGCGGTTGTTCTTTTGCGTCGGTGCCCGTCGGTGAGCGCTCATCAGCAACCAGCCGGTCGATATCACGCCATTCGCACGCAAGATCGGGCGGCGCGGTCGACCGGCCAAAACCGCGACGATCGGGCATGATCAGCCGGTACCGATCGGCAAGAGCGAACTGCGGCCCCCACATGCGGTGATCGAGCGTCCACCCGTGCAACATCACCACCGGCGGTCCGGCACCTGCCGTGACAACATTCAGGGTGCCGTCATCCACTTCCAGACCGGCACAAGCAGACTGAACGCGGCTATCCGCAGAAGATGCCGGGGCTTTGGACTTAACCTGCCTGCCAGGCATTTAAGCTACACCGCTGAAAGATCAGAAAAATCGGTCAGCGCCGCGTCCCTCAGCCCGCGCCACAGGCGCACCGCCTGCACCGATTCAGCCACATCGTGAACGCGGATCAGCTGCACGCCAGCATCGATCGCCTTGACCGCGATGGCCAGCGAGCCGCCGAGCCGCTTATGGGCCGGCGCCTCGTTCGAAAGCGCGCCGATCATACGCTTGCGGCTGGCGCCGACCAGCAGCGGCTGGCCCAGGCTGTGAAATAGCGGCAGAGCGTTGAGCAACGTAAGGTTTTCCGCAACGGACTTGCCGAAGCCGACGCCGGGGTCGAGCACGATCTTCTCCCGCGCGATACCGGCTGCGATTGCCGCATCGCGCCGGGCTTTCAGCCAGTCAAACACATCGAGCACGACATTGCGGTAAACTCCATCGGCATGCAGATCATCGCCTCGTCCCGGTGCGTGCATCAGCACCACCGTCACGCCGGCGCGGGCGGCAAGCTCCAGGCTGCGCGGATCGTAGCGGAGCGCCGAGACATCGTTGATCACATGCGCGCCGGCGGCGAGCGCCGCCTCCATCACCGCCACCCGCCGCGTATCGACGCTGATCGCCGCCCCGGATGCCGCCAGCCGTTCGATGGCGGGAATCACGCGCTTGAGCTCATCGCCCTCCCACACCGCGGCGGCACCCGGCCGGGTCGATTCGCCGCCGACATCGATTAGCGCGGCGCCGGCTTCGAGCATGGCCGCAGTGTGGGCATTGGCGACTTCTGGCTTGTCGAGGAACTGGCCGCCGTCGGAAAAACTATCGGGCGTGACGTTGAGGATGCCCATCACCTGCGGTTGGTCGAGCCGGATGGTGCGCGAGCCGCATTGACGCGGGGCGTGGGCTTGCTGAAGCGCCGCCCACTGTGCCTGACCTTCGTCAACCAGCGCTCCGGGCAGGCCAGCAAGCGCCGCAGGCATATCCGGCGCGAAGACCCGCTGGCGGGACACGATCTCTCCGCCACGCCGGACGATCAGGGCGAAGCGGCTGGCATAGACCAGGCCCCCCGCCAGCCGCACCGCCTCGCCCTCCTCGCTCTGCGGACTTTCGGCGAGGGCGATCGGGCGGATGTAAAGGGACTCGCTCATGTCGTACCTTTATCAATAATGCCCGTCACCCTGAAACAAGTTCAGGGTGACGAAAAGGGTGAAACTTGCGCGCGGATCAGGGCTCCGTCGCCAGCAGATATAGCTGCCGGATCGCGTCGATAGGTTTCAGCGCACCCTCATGCTCGATATGCCAGAATGACCAGCCGTTGCACGACGGCGCACCCTGCAATTTCGCGCCGAGGCCGTGAATCGAGCCGCTGCCCGCCGCCGATAGCAGCGAGCCGTCGGTTCGCACTGTCGCCCCCAGTCGGTGCTTCCTGTCCCAAAGCTGAGCCCCCGGCGCGATCCAGCCGGTTTCGACCAAAGTGCCGAACGCAACCTTGGGCGCTGATTTCGGGCTCTGCATCGTCGCGATCGTGCTTTCATCCAGCTCCAGCGCCAGCTCGATCCGTTCCAGCGCGACATCGCGGTAGACCGCCTCGCGCTCGCAGCCGATCCAGGCGCGCCCCAGCCGTTTCGCCACCGCGCCGGTGGTGCCAGTGCCGAAGAACGGATCGAGCACGACATCGCCCTTGTTGGTGGTCGCCAGCATCACGCGGTAGAGCAGCGCCTCGGGCTTCTGGGTCGGATGCGCCTTGGTGCCGCCGCGCTTGATGCGTTCCTGCCCGCCGCAGATCGGCAGCACCCAGTCCGAGCGCATCTGCAGCTCGTCGTTGAGCGTTTTCATCGCCCGGTAGTTGAAGGTGTAGCGCGCCTTCTCGCCAGTCGAGCACCAGATCAGCGTTTCATGGGCGTTGGTGAAGCGGGTGCCCTTGAAATTGGGCATCGGGTTGGCCTTGCGCCAGACGATGTCGTTGAGGATCCAGAAACCCATGTCCTGCAGCATCGCACCGACGCGGAATATGTTGTGGTAGCTGCCGATCACCCACAACGAGCCGCTCGGCTTCAGCACCCGGCGCGCCTCTGTTAGCCATTCGCGGGTGAATTTGTCATAGGCGGCGAAGCTGTCGAACTTGTCCCAATGGTCGGTGACGGCATCGACATGGCTGCCATCCGGCCGCGCGAGATCGCCGCCAAGCTGGAGATTATAGGGCGGATCGGCGAACACCATGTCGACGCAGGCATCGGGCAACCGGCGCATCGCCTCGATACAGTCGCCGGACAAGATTTGCCCGAGCGGCAGAGCTGTGCTGACGGCACTGGGCCGGGTCCGTTCCTTGAGCAATGTCTGCGCCATCGGCTGCAATGTCCCTTCGAATGAGCCTCAGGGTGAGTCCTCGCGGAGTCCGCGTCAAGCGGAGACTCCGCGGCGGATCCTTGCAGATCATGGTTAAGGAAGAATCAAAACGATGGGCGGGCACAGCATGTAGAGTCTCTCGGTCGTGCCGGGACTCTAGATGATGTGGGTGTGGCTGCGCGGACTCTCAGCCGAAAATTCGCAAATTACGCTACCGCCATTCCCAAACACTTGCCGGTCTGATCGAGGACATCGGCGTCGGTGAAACCACTCATGCGAACATCTCCAATTGCGCGACCGGCGCGAAGCTGCGGCGGTGGTGGGGCGTTGCTCCATGACGGCGCAGTGCCGCGAGGTGTTCAGGCGTGCCGTAGCCCGCGTTGCGTTCCCAGCCATATTCGGGATGCGCCGCCGCCAAGCCCCGCATCAGGCGGTCACGGTGTTCCTTGGCAATGATCGAAGCGGCGGAAATGCAAGGCTCGAGCGCATCTCCGCCGATGATCGGACGGGCATTCCAGCGCCATTCCGGTCGGCGGCCATGGGGCGTGAGATTACCGTCGACCAGCACTTCGCAGGGCTCCTCGGAAAGCTGATCGCACAGGCTGGCGACCGCCAGCGTCATGGCCAGCATGGTCGCGCCGAATATGTTGAGCGCCTCGATATCCTCGACCGAGACCACGCCGACCGCCCAGCGGCAGCGGCGCTTGATCGCCGCTTCCAGCCTCCCGCGCCGCTCGCGGCTAAGTTTCTTGGAATCGTCGAGCCCGGCGGGCCGGGGCTTGCACAGCACCACCGCCGCCGCCACAACCGGCCCCGCAAGCGGACCGCGCCCAGCTTCATCAACGCCGATGATCAAAGGCAATCTGCCCTTGGCACCAAATGCGGCATCGGGCGTTGAAGCGTTCATGCGTGGTACCGTCCTGCGAGGCTTGCTATCGCCGCTCGCCCTGCTGCTCGCAAGCTGCGGCAGTTCTGCAACTGGGGACAGCGCCGGTGCGCGCTCCCCGACCGCCGTGTCACGCGCAGCAATGCCGTTTACCTTGACCGAAGTCGCGACATTCGATGAGCCTTGGGCGATGGCCCTGGTGCCCGGCAGCGGTGTCGTGCTGGTGACCGAGAGGAAAGGCACGATCAAGGGTTTTGAACCCAACGGCAGGGTGATTTTCGTCACAGGCGTGCCAGCCGTCGATTATGGGGGTCAGGGCGGGCTCGGAGACATCGCTTTTCTGCAATCCGAAACGGCCACGCACCTGACGCCGCGCACGATCTATTTAAGCTGGGTCGAGGCTGGCGCGGACGATACACGTGGCGCGGTCGTCGGGCGCGGCAGGATGGTGTGCGAAGAGCATCAGACCTGCGACATCCGCGATCTCCGGGTGATCTGGCGACAGGCCCCGAAAGTCACCGGACGCGGCCATTTCTCACACCGTCTGGCATTTTCGCCCGATGGCCAGCACTTGTTTGTCTCGTCGGGTGACCGGATGAAAATGACGCCGGCGCAGGATATGGGGGGTAACCTCGGCAAGATCGTCCGGCTGCTGCTGGACGGCACGCCGGCGCCGGACAATCCCTTCGCGGCGCGCGGCGGCGGAGTCGCACCCCAGATCTGGACGCTCGGCCACCGCAACATCCTCTCGCTGCACTTCGATGCGCAAGGCCGGCTATGGGCTTTGGAACATGGGCCGAGGGGCGGCGATGAGCTGAATCTGATAAAGCCGGGGCAGAACTACGGCTGGCCAGTGGTGTCGAACGGGGATCATTACGACGGTCGCGCCATTCCGCGCCATCCGACCCGGTCCGATTTCGCCGGGCCCGCAACCAGCTGGAACCCGGTGATCGCGCCGGGCGGGATGATCTTCTACCGCGGCAGTCAGTTCCCCGAATGGCGCGGGCAGGCGCTGATCGCAGCGATGAATCCGGCGGCGCTGGTGCGGGTAGCGATCGATGGCGAGAGCGCGCGCGAGGTCGCCCGTTATCCGATGGTCAACCGCATCCGCGCGGTCGCCCAGGCCACGGACGGCTCGATCCTGCTGCTGGAAGACGGCAGGAACAATCCCTCGGCCAGACTGTTGCGGCTGTCGCCGGCAGCGCGGTAAAATCCGGTCGACAAGCTACGGGATCGCCCCTATCGGCGCGCGGCTATGCCCGTCGGCTTCCAGATCATCCCGCTCGACAGCGTGGATCCCGGCATGGTCGAGGCGCTGCTCGATGCGGCATTCGAGCCCGCGCGCCGCCGCCGCACTGCCTACAAGCTGCGCGAGGGAACCGACTGGCTCCCGGCGCTCAGCTTCGCCGCGCTGGATGAGAATGATATGCTGGCGGGCACGATCCAGTGTTGGCCGGTCGCGCTGACCGATGCGGCCGGGCGCCGCCATCCGATGATCATGGTCGGCCCCGTCGCGGTATTGCCGGAGGCGCAGGGGCGCGGGTTCGGCAAGGCGCTGATGGCGGCGAGCCTCGGCGCGCTGAGCCCCGAGGCTCCGCTGCCGCAGGTGATGATTGGCGATCCGGAATATTACGGCCGGTTCTGGGGCTTCACCGCCGAGCCCACAAAAAGTTGGCGACTCCCCGGCCCCTGGGAGCCGCACCGCTTGCTGGTTCGTTGCGACAAACCCGGGGTGCTGCCCAGCGAAGGCATGCTGGGGCCTTGGCGTAGCTGACCGCTTCTGGCATCGCAGCTTCGATGCCCTATGACCCGCCGCCCGAACTGGCCGCCCTGTCGCTTGCCGAGATCGCCAGCCTTGTCGCGGCGCGCAAACTGCCGCCGGTCGATCAGTGGCAGCCGGCCGCCATCGGCGACAGCGAAATGCGCATTGCCGCAGACGGCCGCTGGTTCCATCAGGGCGGCGAGGTCACCCGCCCGGCCATGGTGCGCGCCTTTGCCGCGCTCCTTATGCGGGCCAAAGACGGCCAGCACTGGCTGGTTACCCCGCACGAGAAGCTGTCGATCGAGGTTGACGACGCAGCGTTCGTCGCGATCGACGTCAAGCAGGAGAGCGGCGCGCTGGCTTTCCGGCTGAACACCGACGAGCTGGTCATCGCCGGCCGCGACCATCCGATCATCGCGCGCGGCGATCCCGATACACCGGCGCTCTATCTCGGGCTGCGCCACGGGACGGAAGCGAGACTGAACCGCAGCACTTACGCACAACTTGTTGAAATCGCCTTGGAGGGAGGCGATCTGGCCGTGACCAGTCAGGGAGCGCGCTTCCCGCTGTTGCCCGAATGAGCGACTTGTTCAGCCGCGTCAGCAGCCTTTACCGACAAGGCCACAACGGCACGGCGCCTGAATTATTCGGCGACCAGCGCCTTGAAGGCGTAGGTGATTTCCGCCCGGCCGCCGTGCTCGCCGCAATCACCGAACGTGACGAGCCAGGCTTTCTGCTGCTCCACCGCCCATCGAACATGCGGGCCCATCCGGGACAGGTCGCCTTCCCGGGCGGCAAGATCGACCCCGGCGAGAGCGCGGTCGAAGCCGCCTTGCGAGAAGCCTGGGAAGAGCTCGGGATTCGCACGAGCGATGTGCGCGTGATCGGGGAAAGCGACGTCTATCACACCCGTACCGGCTTCGAGATCACCCCGGTGCTGGCGGTGGTGCCAGCCGATATCGAAATCGTGCCCAATCCCACCGAAGTCGCGCAATGGTTCGAGGCGCCCGCCGGTTTCGTGCTCGATCCCGCCAATCATGAGATGCAATGGACCGAGTGGGAAGGCACGAAGCGGGCCTATTACCAGATTCTTTGGCGCGAGCACCGGATCTGGGGGGTGACTGCGGCAATGATCGTAAACCTGTCGCGGCGGCTGAACTGGCATGGGTGAATGACCGTCACCCTGCCCCAGGCTCCGTGGACCAAGCGGAAAGACCTTGCCGGGCTCGTCGCCGCGCTAGGCGAAGGGAACGCGCGCTATGTCGGCGGGGCGGTGCGCGATACGCTGTTGGGGCTGGAGGTGAAGGACATCGACGTCGCGACGCCGATGGTGCCGGACGACGTCGTTGCCAGGCTGCAAGCCGCGGGAATCCGCACCATTCCCACCGGAATTGCGCATGGCACCGTGACGGCGCTGCTCAAGGAGGGCACGGTCGAGATCACCACATTGCGCCATGACGTCAGCACTGACGGGCGCCGCGCCACGGTCGCCTTCGCCAATAATTGGCGGGATGACGCCGCTCGGCGCGATTTCACCATCAACGCGCTATATGCCGATCCGGTGAGCGGCGAGATCTGGGATTATTTCTGCGGGCTGGAAGACCTTGCCGCGCGGCGGGTGCGCTTTATCGGCGATCCGGCCGAGCGCATTCGCGAGGATCACTTGCGCATCCTGCGGTACTTCCGCTTTCAGGCCAGGTTTGGTTCTCAACCAGCTGAAAGTGCTTCGGAACAGGCCTGCTCCGAGCTTGCCGCGACGCTCAAGGGCCTGTCGCGAGAGCGGGTTGGCATGGAATTGATGAACCTGCTTGCCCTGCCCGATCCCGCATCGACGGTAGCGCGGATGGCGGAGCTTGGCGTGCTGGCGGTGGTTCTGCCCGAGGCCGTGCCTGAGGCGTTGGCAGCCCTGGTCGAGCAGGAACGGCACCAGCACGTCGCGCCAGACTCGATCCGCCGCCTGGCTGCACTGCTGCCGGCCGATGTGGAACTCGCCGGGCAAGTGGCGGCCCGGTTCCGGCTATCAACCGCGCAGAAGAAACGGCTAATGTCTGCGGCCGGGCGCAACTCAAATCCTCCCGGTGCCGGGGTAGATCCGCCTCCCCGCGCCCTCGCCTATCGCCATGGGCTTGACCAGGCACTCGACCGACTTTTGCTGACCGGGGCCGAGATCGCTGCTCTGAGCGGCTGGACCATCCCCGCCTTCCCACTCAAAGGCGGCGAGATTGTCGCGCGCGGAGTCAAGGCAGGCCCGCAAGTCGCCCGGCTTATGCGCGAGGTCGAGGCACAATGGATTGCCGAGGGATTTCCAGCCGCTGCACGGGTTACGCAATTGCTGGATGCGGCGCTGGGCCGCTGATTAGTCAGCGGTCCGACAGCTCATTTGCTGTATACCCGCGTCATGTCGCTTCAAGACTTTGCCAAATTCCTCGCCGAGCAACCCCTGCTTGCGCTGGCGATGGGTGCGATTTTCGTGCACACGCTGGGCGCCATGCTGCGCCGCGCGAGCCCGGGTTTCGCGACGTTCCTGCGCGGTGCCGGCAACCTCGGCTTGGTCGGCGCGCTGCTGCTGACCATTGCCCAGGTTGCCCGTTTCACCGCCGGCAACGACCTCGCCCTGCCGCAAATCGGTTTGCCCAAACAGCGTATCGAGGGGGCCGAGACCCACATCGACATGAGCCAGGACGGCCATTTCTGGGTGAAAGCCAGTGTTAACGGTGAGCCTCGCCGCTTCCTCATCGATACCGGCGCGACGTTAACCGCGATTTCCGCCTCCACAGCGAAAGCAGGCGGCATCAGGTTGCAGGACATGCGGCCGCCAGTGCTGCTGCGTACCGCCAATGGCACCGTGCAGGCCGATCTGGCGACAATCGACGAAATGCGCTTCGGCAACATCGTCGCCCGCGATCTCGACGCGGTGGTCGCACCCAGCCTTGGCGAGACCAACATCATCGGCATGAACCTCCTGTCGCGGCTGGCAAGCTGGCGGGTGGAAGGCCGAACGCTGATTCTGGTGCCGAACCACCCGCAGGCGAGCACGGCGGGAAGTCCGGTCACTCTTGAAAGTCCCGGCTAAAACCGGTTGTCCCGCGGAAAGCCGGATGGCGGCAGCCTTCCGGCCGCACCGCGTGCCACCTTCCACAGGCGCATGTCGCTTTCGGTGCGCACCCGCCCGCTCCCGCCGCCCATCTTCCAGCTGAGGCCATCCTCCAGCCGCAGGGTCACCGCATCTGCCAGGCCGCCGTCGCGGTAGCGCTGCAGAGTGACACCCTGGCCCTTGGCGAGGACCGGCAGTTCCTCCAGGTTGAAGATCACCAGCTTGCGGTTGTCACCGACAATCGCGATATGGTCATGCTCCGGCGGAATTTCGCGGACGACTGCCAGTTTCGCGCCCGGTTTCATGCTCATCACCCCCCGCCCCTTGCGGGTTTCGGCGAGCAACTCGTCGGCCTCGGCGGCAAAGCCGCGGCCGCTGTTTGCGGCGAGCAGCAGCTGCGCGCCCGGCTTGTAGGCAAACAGGACGACGATCT
>JANMCD010000335.1:0-1716 GCA_031360905.1 Novosphingobium sp. | reverse complement strand
CAGGAACACGCGGTGCGCGCCTTCGAGGCCAATGCGGTCAACTATCTGATGAAGCCTGTCGATGAGGATAAACTTGCCGATACACTCGACCGGGTGAAGACCCGGCTCAGCGAAATGCGCTCGGCCGAGGAAGCCGAAAAGTTGAAGAGCGTGCTTGCCGAGGTCGCGCCCGATGCGATCGACGCAATGCCCGACGACGGGGATAGCGCAAGCCGTTTCGAAAAGCTGATCAACATCAAGGATCGCGGCCAGATCTTCCGCATCGATGTCGATTCGATCGAGCATATCGAAGCCGCCGGCGATTACATGTGCATCCGCACCGCCGACAATTCCCTGATCCTGCGCGAGACGATGAAAGACCTCGAACGCCGGCTCGATCCTCGCGTGTTCCAGCGCGTCCACCGCTCGACCATCGTCAACCTCAACCAGGTCCGCCAGGTCAAGCCGCACACCAACGGCGAATGCTTCCTGGTGCTGGACTCGGGCGCGCGGGTGAAGGTGAGCCGGTCCTACCGGGACGTGGTGGCGCGAGTCGTGCATTAGGACTTGCACGTTAAACCTCAAATCCGATTACCGTGAGCTTGTCGAAGGGCTGCACTTCACTTAGCGCTAAACGCCCAGCCACAAGTGGAAGGACAGTCCTTCGACAAGCTCAAGATAGACGGATTTTCGGGCGGTGAGTACCATTTGGCAAATCCCCGGCTTCGACCTCGACGCCTTCGTGTCCGCCACCCTGGCGGAAGACCTCGGCGTGGGCCTGCCCGGCGGCGGGCACGATGTCACCTCCGACAGCGTAATCCCGGCGGATGCCCGCTTTTCCGGGGTGATGGACAGCCGCGATGCGATCACGGTCGCAGGCCTACCGATTGCCGCCGCCTTCTTCCGTAAGCTCGATCCCGGCATTGCTATCGAAATTCTCGCCGGCGAAGGCGAACAAGTCCGACCCGGCTCCGACCTGATGCGCCTTACCGGCAACGCCCGCGCCCTGCTGACCGCCGAGCGCAGCGCGCTCAACACCGTCCAGCACCTCTCCGGCATCGCGACGATGACGCGGGCCTATGTCGCGGCGATGGGCGAAGCCAAAGCGGTACTGCTCGATACCCGCAAGACCATTCCCGGCCTGCGCCACCTCGAAAAATACGCGGTCCGGATGGGTGGCGGGCAAAACCATCGCATGGGGCTATGGGACGCAGCGATGATCAAGGATAATCATGTCGCGGTGGCCGGCGGCGTGGGAGAGGCGGTGCGGCGTGCAAAGGCGGCCGGCGTTGCGCGGATCATCTGCGAAGTCGATAGCCTCGCCCAGATCGAGCCCGCGCTGGAAGCGGGCGCCAGCCATTTGCTGCTCGATAATATGAGTGTTGCCGATCTGCGCGAAGCCGTGGCGTTGGTGGCGGGGCGAGTGCCTTGCGAGGCATCGGGCGGCGTGCGGCTCGATACCATTGGTGCGATTGCGGCGAGCGGAGTCGACTACGTCTCGGTCGGCCGCCTGACGCAAAGCGCACCGGCAGCCGACGTCGGACTAGATTTCACGCCGCTATGAAGGCAATTGCCCTGGCGCTGCTGGCGCTGACTGCACTCCTGCCAGCTCAGGCGCTCGCCCAGGCCTATCAATGCGCCCTGCCGCAGCGGATCGGGCCAGTCGCCGCCCCCCAGCCCGATGGCCCGATCCGGCGCACGCCGATTTCCGGCTATACGCTGGCCGTCAGCTGGTCG
>JANMCD010000321.1:0-4110 GCA_031360905.1 Novosphingobium sp. | reverse complement strand
GCACGCTGGTCAACTCGCCTCGATCGACCCAGCCGTCCGCCGCCGCGCGTGCTGTTGGCTTGGCGCGATAGGCCAGGCCGTAGGTTGCGGCTTGCAGCATCGGGATATCGTTGGCGCCATCTCCGGCGGCCAACGTGATGGTGTGTTCCCCCAGCTGCGCCGCCTCCTCCAGCAACACGCCGCGCTTGACCGAACTGTCGGTGATCGCGCCCAGCAGGCCGCCGGTCAGCTGGCCGCTCACCACTTCCAGCCGGTTGGCCACCACCCGCTCGAAGCCGAGCTGCTCCGCCACCGGATCGGCGAACTGGTGGAAGCCGCCGGTGACCAGGACGGTGCGGCATCCCATGGCCCGCAGCGTCGCGACCAACACTTTGGCCCCCGCCATCGGGGCGATGCGGGTTTCCAGGCACTCGGCGATTGCGCCTTCCGGCAGATCGCGCAGCAGCAGCACGCGCTGTTTCAACGCGCTGACGAAATCGAGCTCGCCCAGCATGGCGCGTTCGGTGATGGCGGCGATCTGCGGCTTGATCCCGGCGAAATCGGCGAGTTCGTCGATGCATTCGGCAGCGATCATCGTCGAATCCATGTCGGAGACGAAGATGCGCGGGATCACCGGTTCGTGATCGGTGACCAGCAGGTCGGCCGGCGCGAAATGGCTGTCAAGCACCGCGCGCAGCACTGCCGCATCGCCTTCGGGCAAGGCGAATTGCAGCACGGTCTCGCCGGCGGTCAGCATCGCCGCCGAGGCGACTTTCAAACCCCGCGCTTCGAGCGCGGCAATCGCCCGGTCACAATTGTCGGAGAGTGTAGCCGGTTCTGCTATCAGCCGGGCAATGAGCAACTGGGATTCTCCTGCGAACGGTGCGCGACTTGGGCCGCTGGCGCTCATCGCAGGGCCGACCGCGAGCGGCAAGAGCGATCTCGCGGTGCGGCTGGCGCTGGCATTAGAGGCGCAGGGACGGCGCGCGGTGGTGATCAATGCCGACAGCGCGCAAGTTTACCGCGACCTTGCAATGCTCAGTGCACGGCCGACAGCGGCTGAGACGCAGGGCATCGACCACCGGCTATTCGGTGCCTGGGACGGGGCGCAGGCCTGCTCGGCGGCGGACTGGGCGGCGGCGGCGCGGGCGGAGATCGCGGATGTGCACGCATCGGGCGGCGTGCCGATCCTCGCCGGCGGCACCGGGCTCTATATCCGCACTCTGCTGGACGGGATCGCGCCGGTGCCGCCAATCGATCCGGCGGTGCGGGACGCGGCGCGTGCGCTGCCCGTGCCCGAAGCCTACGCGGCGCTTCAGCGGGAAGACCCGGCGCGCGCCGCCGCGCTCGCCCCCGCCGACGCCGCCCGCATTGCCCGGGCGCTGGAGGTCGTTCGCTCGACCGGCCGCACGCTAGCTGAATGGCAGGCGAGCAAAACCGGCGGCATCGGCGGCGCGGTGACGCTTCATCCGGCCATCCTGCTGCCGGAACGCAGCGAGCTCTACGCCCGCTGCGATCTGCGCTTTGCCCGCATGATCGAACGCGGTGCTATCGACGAAGTCGAGGCCCTGCTGACCCGTCAGCTTGACCCAGCCCTGCCCGTCATGCGCGCGATCGGCGTGCCGGAGATTGCAGCCTACCTGCGCAGCGAGTGCACGCTGGACCAGGCGCGGGAGCGCGGCGCGCAGGCCACCCGCAATTACGCCAAACGGCAATACACCTGGTTCCGCCGCCAGACACCAGTGGACTGGCCCCGCAAGGAGTCATTTAATGACGAAATATCCGATTATTTTGTATCTTTGTTTCATAATTAACAGTTGACATGGTATTTTCTGTCTCCTAGGGCTTCGTCATTGCCGACAAGGCACAAGTTGCGCTATCGAACCGACAACCCGGCATGGCCCACGCCCTGCCGGGTTGGCTGTTTCGGGCAGAGTAAATTTTTGAAGGGATGAGCAATCGTGAGCGAAGAGCGCAGCGGCGCGAATATCCTGGTCGAAAGCCTGGTTCGCCAGGGCGTCGAATTTGTCTTCGGCTATCCCGGCGGCGCGGTGCTGCCGATCTATGACGCGCTGTTCGGCGATAAGCGCATCCGCCACATCCTCGTGCGGCACGAAGCCGGCGCGGCCCATGCGGCGGAGGGCTATGCCCGCTCCACCGGCAAGCCCGGCGTGGTGCTGGTCACCTCCGGCCCCGGCGCGACCAACGCTATCACCGGCATCGCCGACGCATTCATGGATTCGATCCCGCTGGTCATCATCACCGGCCAGGTGCCGACCGCGTTGATCGGCTCGGATGCGTTCCAGGAAGCCGACACCATCGGCATCTCACGCCACTGCACCAAGCACAATTATCTGGTGAAGGACCCCGCCGAACTCGCTGCGACGATCGATGAGGCGTTTCAGATCGCCACCCAGGGCCGCCCCGGCCCGGTGCTGATCGACATTCCCAAGGACGTGCAGATTGCCTCGGCCCCGTGGCACGACGGCCCGGTACAGCGGCGCAACCGCTATACGCCGCGGCTCGAAGGCAGCGCCGACGAAATCGCCCGCGCGGTCGATCTGATCGCCAAGGCCCACGCGCCAGTGTTCTATACCGGCGGCGGGGTGATCAATTCCGGCCCCCGAGCGAGCGCGCTGCTGCGCGAGTTGCAGCAGCTCACCGGCGCGCCGGTCACCTCCACTCTCATGGGCCTCGGCGCCTTCCCGGCCGATCATCCCGGCTGGCTCGGCATGCTCGGCATGCACGGCACCTATGAAGCCAATATGGCGATGAACCGGTCCGACCTGATCATCTGCGTCGGCGCGCGCTTCGACGACCGGGTAACCGGTCGGCTCGATGCCTTTTCGCCCAATTCAACCAAAATCCACATCGATATCGACCGCGCCTCGATCAACAAGACCGTGCCTGTCGATCTGCCGATCGTCGGCGATTGCGCCCGCGTACTCGATCAGCTGATCGCCGAGTGGGGCAAGCGCAAGGCGGTCGACCTCACCGAATGGCATGCGCGGATCGACGGCTGGCGCGCGCGTGACAGTCTCGCCTTCCCGCTCTCCAAGACCGAGATCATGCCGCAGCTGGCGGTGCAGCGGCTCTACGCGCTGACCAAGGATCGCAACCCGATCATCACCACCGAAGTCGGCCAGCACCAGATGTGGGCAGCGCAGCACTATCATTTCTTCGAGCCCAACCGCTGGCTGACCTCGGGCGGGCTTGGCACGATGGGCTACGGCCTGCCTGCGGCGATTGGCGCGCAGCTTGGCAATCCGGGCACTTTGGTGATCGACATCGCCGGCGAGGCATCGATCCAGATGAACATCCAGGAACTCGGCACCGCAACCCAGTTCCACCTGCCGGTAAAAGTGTTCATCCTCAACAACGAGTATATGGGAATGGTCCGCCAGTGGCAGGAGCTGACCTATGAGAGCCGCTACTCGAGCAGCTATTCCGATAGCCTGCCCGATTTCGTAAAGCTGGGCGAGGCATACGGCTGGAAGGGTATCCGCATCGACGCCGAGGCCGATCTCGACTCCGGCATCCAGGCGATGATCGACCATGACGGCCCGGTAATCGTCGATTGCCGCGTGACCAAACACGCCATCTGCTTCCCGATGATCCCGTCCGGCGCGGCGCATACCGAGATGATCCTGCACGGGGATATGGTTGCGGGCACGATGGACGATGAATCGAAGGCGCTGGTTTGATGAAAATCCGCAAAGAAGCCGGAGAACGCCACGTCCTCACGATCATCGTCGATAATGAAGCCGGCATCCTCGCCAAGATCGCCGGGCTGTTCACCGCGCGCGGCTATAATATCGACAGCCTGACTGTTGCCGACATCACCGACAACCATTCGGTCAGCCGGATCACCATCGTTACGCATGGGCCGGAGGCGATGATCGACCAGATCCACGCCCAGCTCGAACGGCTGGTGCCGGTGCACAAGGTGATCGACCTCACCGAGATGGGCCCGCATGTCGAACGCGAGCTGGCGTTGGTGAAGGTTGCAGGCACGGGCGACAACCGTGTCGAGGCGCTGCGGCTATGCGACGTGTTCCGCGCCAAGGTGGTGGATACCACGACCAGCAGCTTCATCTTCGAGCTGACCGGCACGCCCGACAAGATCGACAG
>JANMCD010000297.1:0-8506 GCA_031360905.1 Novosphingobium sp. | reverse complement strand
TATGGAAGGGGCGTTGACGCCATGAAAATCGCATTCATCGGTCTGGGCAACATGGGCGGCGGCATGGCCGCGAACCTGGTCAAGGCAGGCCACGAAGTCCGCGCCTTCGACCTTGCCGCCGGGGCGCTGGAGCGCGCGCAGAGCAATGGCTGCGCGACCTTCAACAATGTGCAGGAAGCCGTGCAAGGCGTCGAGGCGGTGGTGTCGATGCTGCCCAACGGGGCGATTGTCGACAGCGTCTATGGCGCGGACGTGATCGGCCATGCGCCCACAACGGCGCTGCTGCTCGATTGCTCGACGATTGACGTCGCCACCGCCAGAAAGGTCGGCACGGCAGCGGCGCAGGCGGGCTATGCGATGGTCGATGCGCCGGTTTCGGGCGGCATCGCCGCGGCCAATGGGGGCACGCTGACCTTCATGGTCGGCGGGACGGCGGCGGCATTCAGCCGCGCCGAGCCGATCCTCTCGGCGATGGGCAAAACGGTGATTCACGCCGGGGCGAGCGGGGCTGGGCAGGCGGCGAAGATCTGCAACAACATGCTGCTTGGCGCCTCGATGATCGCCACTTGCGAGACTTTCCGGCTGGCCGAGAAGCTGGGCCTCGATCAGCAGACCTTCTTCGATATCGCCTCCAAGGCCTCGGGCCAGAATTGGTCGATGACCAGCTATTGTCCGGTGCCGGGCGTCGGCCCGCAGAGCCCGGCGGATAATGATTTTCAGGGCGGCTTCGCCACGGCGCTGATGCTCAAGGATCTGAACCTGGCGATGGCGGCGGCGCAGGATGCGGGCGCCGAGGTGCCGATGGGCGAACTGGCGGCGCGGCTCTACGCTGCGTTCAATGCGGACGGTAATGGCGGGAAGGATTTTTCAGCGATTATTCGGACGTTGTAGCGTAGGGCTCCCTCCCGCATGCCGGAGCGGAATAGCAGATCACTCTGCCTGTCCGCGCGCGCCCAGAATGCCGGGCGCCAGGAGCAAGAGCAGCTTGGTGTCGATCGCATAGCCCGCCGCGCGCCAACCGGCGACAGCCTCGACGATGCCGGACAGGGCAACGCGGTGGACGGTGATGTTCTCGCCGGCGGTGCCGCCGCCCGCGCCGATCCGGGTGAGCCCGTGGGCACGGAGCAGCGAATAGCTTTCTGTCACCATGCCGGGCGAAGACCAGAATTCGCCAAGCACTTCCATCCGCTCGGCCCGGTAGCCGGTTTCCTCTTCAAGCTCGCGTGCGGCGGCAGCGGTGTCTTCCTCGGGTTCGTCGCCATCGCCGATCAGCCCGGCGGGAAGTTCGATGCAGATGCGCCCAAGTGGTACGCGGTATTGTTCGACCAGCAGCACGTGATCGGCATCGTCGATGGCCAGGATTACGGCGGCGCGGATGCCGCGGGCGCGGCTGACATATTCCCACTTGCCCCGCGTCTTGGCGGTGATGAAACGGCCTTGCCACGCGATGTTTTCGGGTTCGTCTGGTGTCATACTTCAATCAGCCGGTTGGGTAGTTCGTCCCGGTCGCCGCTATCGCGCGGGAAATGTTCGGCAAGCACCAGGCCCACCTTTTCCACCGCCGCAATCATGCCATCGGCCAGGCGGCCCTCGCGGATCGGACCGAGCATCGCCGCCATCGCCGCGCCCCAGACTTCGGGCGCGACCTTGCCGGCGATAGCCTCGTCGGCGACAATCTCGGCCCGGTGTTCAGCCATCGAGAGGTAGATCAGGATACCGGTGCGGCCGGTCGTCCGGCGCTCTGCCCCCACCTTGAAGCAGGTGATCGCCCGGGCGCGGACGCGGGCGTGGCGCAGGGTACGCGGCACTAGAAACAGCCGCAGCGGCTGCCACAGTTGCAGCAACCACATGCCGGCGAATTTGAGGCTCGCGACCAATAGGGCGGCGGCGAAAATCTCACGGGCATGCCATTGCTGAACCCAGCCGCCGGTCAGCCGGTTGTAAAGGCCGAGATAGAAATCGGGCGCGAACGTCAACGCGGTCAGCGCGAGTAAAGCGGCGAAGGCGGACCACAGCAGCGCGATGTCGGCGTAGCTGTCGGACTGCCGGCTGACGATGGTAACGATCTCGCCGGCGCTGCTGGCTTCTGCGGCGCTCACAGCCGCCGAGACGCGCTGGTGGTCGGTTTCGCTGAGGGTTGGGCTGGTCATTGGCGCACTCCTACCAGCTGCCCGAACTGCCGCCGCCGCCGAAGCTGCCGCCACCGCCGGAAAAACCGCCGCCGCCGCCGCCGAAGCTGCCCCCGCCGCCCCCGCGCATGTGGCTCAACGCATCCCAGACCACGATCGGCCCAAGCCCGCTCGCATAGCGCCGCCCGCCGCGCCTGCGGCGCAGCATCGGCAGGACGAAGAAAATGAGGAATGGGAACAGCCAGAAGATGGTGGAAAAGCCGGCATTTCCTCCCGGCGCAGCCCTCGGTTTAGCAGCAGCGGCGATCTTGCGCGCCGCCTCGTCGGGCAGGGTCAGCTGGCTGATGATCGCATCCGTGCCGGCCTCGATACCGCCGGGCATGTCGCCGGCCTTGAAGCGCGGCACGACAGACTGATTGATAATCAGGGAGGACAAGCCATCGGTGAGTATGGCTTCCAGCCCGTAGCCGACCTCGATCCGCAACTTGCGTTCATTAGGCGCAACGATCAGCAGCGCGCCGTCGTTGCGCTCCTTGTCGCCAAGGCCCCAGGCGCGGCCGAGCTGGTAGCCGTAATCGGAGATTTCGTAGCCCTGCAGACTGGGCAGGGTGGCGACCACCAGCTGCCGGCGCGACTGGGTCTCCAGCGCTGCCAGCTTGCTGTCGAGCCGCGCCTCCATATCGGCTGGAATGATGTTGGCGCCATCGACAACCCGACCGGTGAGTTTAGGGAACTGCTGAGCCAGCGCCCCGCCCGGTACGGCAATTGCCAAAGCCAGCAGCAACAGCACTCTCAGTGCGTGATGCCCGGCCCGGCCGAGCATGGTGCGATTCTTGCCCGTCAGAGCTTGCCTTCAAGGCTGGGCGCGACTTCCGCCCCGGGGGTCACCGCCTGATAGGGCACCATCGGCTTGGCGCCGTAGAGAATCTTTGCGGCGACCATCGCGGGGAAGGTTCGGATCGTCGTGTTGTAGTTTTGCACCGCGCCATTGTAATCGCGCAGCGCAACCCGGATGCGGTTTTCCTGGCCTTCGAGCTGGCTTTGCAGCATCTGGTAATTGGTGATGCTCTTGATCTGCGGATAGGCCTCGACATTGGCCAGCAGCCGCCCGAACCCGCCGAGCGAGGTCGAGAGCTGGTTCTGCGCATCCTGGAATGCCTTCATTTTGGCCGGATCGGTAAGATCGCCGGGGCTGACCTGGATGCTGGTGGCCTTGGCGCGGGCTTCGACCACGCCGGTGAGTATCGCCTTTTCCTGCTCGGCGGCGCCGCGGGCGGTGGCGGCCAGGTTGGGGATGAGGTTCGCACGCTCCTGGAAGGCGGCCTGGACATCGGCCCATTTGGCCTTGGCGGCCTCCTCGGCGGTTGGCACGGTGTTGACGCCGCAGCCGGCAAGGCTGGTGGCGGCGAGGGCGGCCAAGGCAAATTTGCCGAAACGGACGACGGGCGTGACAGACATCGGTTGGGTTTCCTATCTTGCGCCAGGCACTCGCCGAGCCGTGCGAATGTAGCGACCCGCCGCGCAGGCGC
The DNA here is from genome assembly GCA_031360905.1 of Novosphingobium sp. Lineage (GTDB taxonomy): Bacteria > Pseudomonadota > Alphaproteobacteria > Sphingomonadales > Sphingomonadaceae > Novosphingobium. The sequence continues at coordinate 4,848 of JANMCD010000297.1, read as the reverse complement.
AAGCTATGAGGCGGGGATTAGTAAGTAGGCGAACATTGCCAGTCTACCGCATGCCTGCCAGTCAGTGCCCACGGTCGAACATCGCAGGAATTGGTAAGTCATGTTGCAGGAATTCAAAGCATTTATTGCGCGGGGAAATGTCCTCGATCTGGCGGTCGGAGTGATTATCGGCGCGGCATTCGGCAAGATCGTCTCGGCGCTAACCGACGACATTCTCATGCCCTTGCTCGGCAAGGCTACCGGGGGCATGGATTTCACCAACCAGTTCGTCATGCTCGGCGCTGCGCCGGCGGGCTACAAGGGCTCGATGACGGATTATGCCGCGCTGAAGGCTGCGGGGGTGCCGCTGCTGGGCTATGGCTCGTTCGTCACGGCCCTGATCAACTTCCTGATCATGGCTTTCGTCATTTTCATGATCGTGCGGCAGGCTAACCGGATGTTCCCGCCGACGGTGGTGGCCGGCCCGACCGAAATCGAACTGCTCGGCGAAATTCGCGATTCACTCAAAAGGCCCGGTTTGCCGGCTGAATGAGGAGCGGGCAGGGGCGGGCACTCGCGCGCCCTTTTCATTTACGCTTTTCGCTCTATATGAGTCGTTGCCGGTTTCGGCCGGCTATGGCGATAAATGGCGGCGTGTAATAGGCGCAGCGGACCCGGGGGCAGTACCCGGCGGCTCCACCACTATCACTCTGTGAAAGCAGGGGCCCTGTTGTCGCAGGGATAATGACGGGGCCGAACCAGGATCGACGTGTGTTCAAAGGCGTTGTTTTTGCCCGGGCTGAGTAACCCGTTAAAGGCTCAAAACCCAATAAGTGCCAACGACAACAACGCACTTGCTCTTGCCGCGTAATTCTAGGGGCTAACGCCCTGAAGTTACAAAGCTAAAGCGCGGTTGGACCGACCGGGCAACAGAACGGATTCCAGCGGCCCGGGGTGGGCCGGGCAACAGAACCACCCCACCTTATTGCGTAGATGCGCTACGGCCCGGAGCCGCCTACTCATTGGCCCGCAAGGCATGAGCCTGGCAACAGGGCCCATACGGCCTGATCGTCATTCGGAACGAGCCGATGACGCCAACGCGTCGCGTTCCTTCTCGAATTTCAGGCAATCGAGCATCTTGCCGCCAGCGAGAAACACAGAACCGGTGCAGGCTAGAAATAGCAGCTTGCCGCCGATCCCCGGATACTGCACGAGATAGACGCTGCCGCGCTCAACCGCACCAAGCGCGAGCGCATAGACGATAAGAAAGGCCTCGAACCGAGTCTTGATTACGAACAGCCGGCCAATCTTGCGCAACATAGTTAATACCTTGATAGCAATATATGACACAGCAAGCATCATGCCAGACGTGCGGTTGAGCGCAACCGGCTGGTTAACCGAGGCGGCGCCTGTAAGGCATTTCGACATGTTCGGCTGATCCGATCGTTCGAACACGGCTGGCTGCACGGTTGCCAAGCGCATTGCCATTCGTCATAGCCGCTCGCGCGGGCGGGGCAACATTGGGCGAGGCGTAATGGCAGACAGAATTGATCGCTCAGGACTTCAGATCGATGCGCGATTGGCGCAGTTTATCGAAGGCGAAGTGCTGGCGCCGCTGGGCCGCGATGCGCCTGCGTTCTGGCAGGGCTTTGCCGCGCTGCTGGGCCGTCTCGTTCCCCGCAACCGGGCGCTGCTGGCACGGCGCGATGCGCTGCAATTGCAGATCGACGACTGGCACGAGAGCCGGGCGGGCAAGCCGCACGATGCGGCCGCATACCGCGCCTTTCTGAGCGGAATCGGCTATCTGGTTCCCGAGCCCGAGGATTTCACCGTCTCGACCCAGAACGTCGATCCGGAAATCGCGGTCATGGCCGGGCCGCAGCTGGTCGTGCCGGTGCTCAACGCCCGCTTCCTGCTCAACGCCGCCAACGCGCGCTGGGGCAGTCTCTACGACGCCTATTATGGCACCGACACGCTCGACGCCCCGCCAGCACGGCCCGGCGGCTACGATGCCGATCGCGGCGGTGCGGTGATCAAGGCGGTCCGCGCCTTCCTCGATCTGGCCGTGCCGCTGCGCGATGGGAGCTGGACGGCCTGGGACGGCGAGGGCACTCCCGCACTGCTGCATCCGGTGCAGCTGAGCGGGCAGAAGCCGGGCGGGCTGCTGCTGTGCAACAATGGCCTGCACATCGAGCTGGTCCTCGACCGCGCGCATCCGGTCGGGGCGACCGACCAGGCGGGCATAGCCGACGTCATCCTGGAATCGGCGCTCACTACGATTGTCGATCTCGAGGATTCGATTGCCGCGGTCGATGCCGAGGACAAGCTCAAGGCCTATGCCAACTGGCTAGGGGTAATCCGCGGCGACCTTACCGACAGTTTCGAAAAAGGCGGCAAGCGCTTCACCCGCGCGCTCGAGCCTGACCGCAGCTGGACCGCTCCCGATGGCCGCGCGTTCAGCCTGCCGGGCCGCAGCCTGATGTTCGTGCGCAATGTCGGCCATTTGATGACCAGCCCGGCGATCCTGCTGGCCGATGGCAGCGAAATTCCCGAAGGCATCCTGGACGCGGTCGTCACCAGCGCCATCGGCGCGCATGACGTCGGCGGGTTCGGCAAATACCGCAATTCGCGGGGGCCGGACGGGCAGACCGGCAGCGTCTATATTGTCAAGCCGAAGATGCACGGTCCGGAGGAATGCGCCTTCACCAACGATCTGTTCGACGCCGTGGAAGATCTACTCGGCCTGCCGCGTCACACGGTCAAGGTCGGCGTGATGGACGAGGAACGCCGCACCTCGGCCAATCTTGGCGCCTGCATCCAGGCGGTGCAAAGCCGCATCGTCTTCATCAACACCGGCTTCCTCGACCGCACCGGCGACGAGATCCACACCTCGATGCGGGCCGGTCCGATGATCCGCAAGGGCGCGATGAAGCAGTCGGCGTGGATCGATTGCTACGAGAAGCGCAATGTCGCCATCGGACTCAGACACGGACTTTCCGGCCGCGCCCAGATCGGCAAGGGCATGTGGGCCGCGCCCGACCGGATGGGGGCGATGATGCTGGAGAAGTCCGCCCACCCAAGGTCCGGCGCCAACACCGCTTGGGTGCCATCGCCGACCGCGGCGACTCTGCACGCCATGCATTACCACACGACCGACGTGTTCGACGTGCAGCGCGGCATTGCCGGCCAGCCGGTCCCGGACCTGGACACCCTGCTGGCGATTCCGCTCGCGACCGGCGTCAACTTCTCCGAAGCGGAAGTGCGTGAGGAGCTGGAAAACAACGCACAAGGCCTGCTCGGCTATGTCGTGCGCTGGATCGACCAGGGCGTCGGCTGCTCCAAGGTGCCCGACATCAACGATATCGGCCTGATGGAAGACCGCGCGACGCTGCGGATTTCGTCGCAGCACATGGCCAACTGGCTGCTCCACGGGGTTGCTACCCGCGCGCAAGTGATGGATGCGCTCCAGCGCATGGGCGCCAAGGTCGATGCGCAGAATGCCGGCGATCCGCTTTATGAACCGATGGCGGGAAACTGGGATACAAGCATGGCTTTCCAGGCAGCCTGCGAGCTGGTGTTCAGCGGGATGGAGCAACCCAGCGGCTACACCGAGCCGTTGCTGCATGCCTGGCGGCGGAAGAAGAAAGGAACCTGACCATTCTCGGCGACGAACTCGCGGTGTGAATCAGGTGTTTAACGGTATTCCCAGCTGACCTAGCCATTGCCTGGCCTGCTTGGGTTCACCCGGGGCAGTCGATGCCACCGGGCCGCGCGATGCCTCGAACTGCCGGTGCAGCGCAAAGCGTTCCATCCCGAGATCGGCGCGCATCTTGTCGATAGCCTGACCCATGTCGCATAGTTCTTCCACGACGGGCGCCCATTTGGCGACCGACGAGCGATCCTGGTTGTGACCGAATAATCCCCAGGACCCGGCCGCTGCTTTTTGCAAGGCGCTGACAAGTGCGGCCCGATATTCATCTTCGAGGTCCGCACGGCGAATATCCAGGCGTTCCAGGCGATCGGCTTTAGCCATGTGAATCCTTGCTCAGCAACTTGGCCACTGCCACGAACTCCTCAACGCTCAGCGTTTCGGCCCGGCGCTGCGGGTCGATGCTCAGCTGCCCCAGGGCCTCCAGCGCGCCGGGCAAGCCCTTGACGCTCTGGCGCAGCATCTTGCGGCGCTGGCCGAAGGCGGCTTCGGTCAGGCGTTCGAGCATTCTCGCGGAGACTTGCTCGGGCATCGCTGTCGGCACGATATGCAGCACTGCCGACATAACCTTTGGCGGCGGGGTGAAGGCGCTGCGGTGGACTTTCATCGCCAGCTTTGCTGTCGCGCGCCACTGCGCCAGCACCGCGAGGCGGCCATAAGCCCCGCTTCCGGCTGCGGAGACGATGCGCTCGGCGACTTCGAGCTGAAACATCAGGGTGAGCGAAGTCCAGCGCGGCGGCCAGGTTTCGCCGCCGAGCCAGCCGGTGAACAACGCGGTGCCAACATTATAGGGCAGGTTGGCGACGATGGCGTAAGGTTCGGCGAACAGTTCCGCAGGATCGACCTTGAGCGCATCGCCCTCTATCACCCGGAGCTGGCCGGGGAAGGCCTCGGCCAGCTCACTCAGCGCTGGCAGGCAGCGGCGGTCCATCTCGATTGCGGTGACGCGCGCGCCGGCGCGCAGCAGCGCGCGGGTCAGGCCGCCGGGGCCGGGGCCGACTTCGAGCACCGCGCGATCCTTGAGATCGCCGGGAATGGCGACGATGCGGTCCAGCAATTGCTCGTCGAGCAGGAAGTTCTGGCCGAGCGCTTTGCTCGCCATCAACCCGTGGCGGGCGATCACTTCGCGCAAGGGGGGAAGGGTCAAATCCCCGCCCGAC
>JANMCD010000284.1:0-5881 GCA_031360905.1 Novosphingobium sp. | reverse complement strand
CAGCGATTGGGTGAGCGCGGCCATGAGTTCGGCACCGTCACCGGCCGCAAGCGGCGCTGCGGCTGGTTCGACGCGGTGCTGGTGCGCCAGAGCTGTGCAATCTCGGGCGTGACCGGCATCGCCCTCACCAAAGTCGACGTGCTCGACGGCTTCGAGCGCGTGAAGATCTGCACGGGCTACCGGCTACGGGGCCCAGATGGGAAGGCGCGGGTGCTCGACTACTTCCCCAGCCACGCCGCCGATCAGGCTTCGGTCGAGCCGATCTACGAGGAAATGGACGGCTGGAGCGGCACCACCGCGGGCGCGCGCAGCTGGGCCGATCTGCCGGCGCAGGCGATCAAATATATCCAGCGGGTGCAGGAGCTGATCCAGACCCCGGTGGCGCTGGTCTCGACCAGCCCCGAGCGCGAGGATACCATTCTGGTGACCGATCCTTTCGTCGACTAAGCATGAAACCCGGCATCCTCGTCTCGCTTGTCCTCATCCTGTTGACCGGAGCGGCGAGGGCGGAAGCGCGGCTGCAACTGCCCGAAGTCGATTACATCCGCGTCGAGAAAGCGGCCCGCGCGATGACGCTCTATGCCGGCGGGCAGCCTGTCCACACCATCCGGAGCATCCAGCTGGGCGACGCGCCGGTGGGGCACAAGCGCTTCCAGGGCGATGAGCGCACGCCGGAAGGCCGCTACGCGATCGACTACGGCAATCCGAACAGCAGCTATCACTTGTCGCTGCACATCTCCTATCCCAATGCGCGCGACAAGGCCTATGCTCGCGCGCAAGGCCGCAGCCCGGGCGGATTAATCTTCATCCACGGTCAACCGAACTTGCTGCCCGGCGGGCGAGTGCCGGGCGACTGGACCGACGGCTGCATCGCGGTGTCGAACGACGAAATCGAGGCGCTGTGGGAAGCGGTTCCGGACGGGACCGTGATCGATATCCTGCCGTAAGCCTAAAAATCCACCGCAATCCCGTCGCGCACCCAATCGCCGTAGCGCGTCGGCGAAAGCTCGGCTGCTTCGCTTTCGCCCTGCACCGCTACCGGCACCGGAGCGGGTTCATTGCTCCAATGCGCCGGCTTGACGAACGGCTTGGGGCGCTGTGTCGCGCGGGGCGTATCCTGGGACATGGCGCTTAAATGCCCGCGCTGGCCCCGCAATGCAATCTCCGCATTTTTGATTGCATCGCTGGTTGCGGAAAACCGGTTCCCACTTTTCCGCGCGATGCTCTACGGTCCTGACATGGACATTCCCGGACTCCCCGCCCGCAAAGCCGCGCTGCGCCTGTGCGATGCCGTGCTCCGGCGGGGCGAGACGCTCGATCAGGCGGGGCCGTCCGCGCTGCAAGGCATCCGCAGCGATCCCGACCGCGCGCTCGCCCGCGCCCTGGCATCCGAGGCGCTGCGCTGGCTCGGCGATCTCGACCGCCTGATCGATAGCGCCACCCGCCAGAACCTGCCCGATGACGCCAAGCCGCGCGCGGTGCTGCGGCTGATGCTGGCCGGCTGGCTGCGGCTCGCAACCCCGCCGCATGCGGTGATCGCCACCGGCCTGCCGCTGCTGACGGGCGGGCCGCGGCGGCTGGCGCATGGGGTGTTCTCGGCGCTGGTCAAGCAAGGCGCGAGCCTGCCGGATGCGCCAAGCCTGCCGGAGGCCGTCACTGCGCGCTGGGGGGAGCGGGCGGGGGCCATCGCCGCCGCGCTCGCGCAGCCTCCGCCGCTCGATCTGACATTGCGCGATGCCAGGGACACTGCGCGCTGGGCAGAAGAACTGGGCGGCGTCTCGCTCGTCCCCGGCCATATCCGCCTGTCTCGCGGCGAGGCGATCGAGCGCTTGGCCGGCTTCAAGGACGGCGCCTGGTGGGTGCAGGATCTCGCCGCCAGCCTGCCGGCGCGATTGCTCGGCCAGGGCGCCAATGATTTTGGGGGCCGGACCGTGCTCGATCTCTGCGCGGCACCCGGCGGCAAGACCTTGCAATTGGCCGCCGCCGGCTGGCAGGTCACCGCGCTCGATGCCAGCGCCAAGCGACTGGAGCGCCTGCGCGAAAACCTCGCCCGCACCGGGCTGAGCGCGCAAGTTGTGCAAGCCGATGCGCTGCAATGGCAGCCCGAGGTACCCTTCGATGCCGTTCTGCTCGACGCCCCCTGCACCGCCACCGGCACCTGCCGCCGCCACCCCGATGTCCTCCACCGCATCGGCGCGCGGCAGATCGGCGAGATGTCGGAGCTGCAAGCGGCGCTGCTGGCGCGCGCTGCGGGCTGGGCGAAGCCGGGGGGACAGCTGGTTTATGCGGCATGTTCACTGGAGCATGCCGAGGGTGAGGGGCAGGCCGCAGCGGTCACCCTTGCGCCCGATCCGATCCGCGTCGACGAACTCCCGGAAGGCATCGCGCCCCAGCTGGACGGCTCCCTATCGACCGATCCCGGCATGCTGGCGGAGGCTGGCGGGATTGACGGCTTCTTCATCGCAAGGTGGCGCGGATGAAACTTGCCGGCAATCAAACACCGGGCCAGACAGGTCTTTAGACACCCCTCCGCCGCGTATTGCTCCACACCACTTGGCCGATCCCGAACAGTGCCAGGATCGCCCCGTAAAGCGTCCAGCTGGGGTCGCCGACCATGAAGCCGCGCATGATGGCCTCCGGGCCGACGCCCAGGCCTTGCATCATCCAGATGCTGCCCATGAAAATCATCAGCAAGCCGAGCAAGCTGCTGACGATCCGCATGACGATGTTGAACGGATTACGCATGGTTCCCTCCCCCGATTGATCGTGCCCCTATGTCAGACCTTGACCTGGGCCGCAAAACTCTTGCGCAGCTTCTGCAGCTTGAGCGGGATCAGCGCCAGGCAATAAGGGTTGCGCTGGCCTTCGCCTTCCCAATATTCCTGGTGATAGTCCTCCGCCGGATACCACTGCGCCGGGCCCTCGATGGTCGTCACAACGCGGCTGCCATGCTCGGCATTGGCCCGGGCGATTGCCGCTTCGGCCTCTGCGCGCTGCCCATCGTCCAGCGGAAAGATCGCCGAGCGGTATTGGGTGCCGACGTCATTGCCCTGGCGGTTCAATTGCGTCGGGTCATGCGTCGCCATGAACACATCGAGCAGATCGCCATAGGGAAGTTTTGCCGGATCGAAAGTAACCCGGATCGCCTCGGCATGGCCGGTGGAGCCGCTGCACACTGCCTTATACGTCGGGTTGGGCACCGCACCGCCGATATAGCCGCTCTGCACCGCGCTCACCCCGATGACGTCGCGGAACACCGCCTCGGTGCACCAGAAACATCCCCCCGCGACGATTGCCGTTGCCTGTTCGATCATATGTCCGATACTCCTCGGGCGCTGAGATAAGCACTGGCGGCCGACTTGTCATCGCCCGGAGAGAGGATTGTTCATGCGTTTTCCCGCCTGCCTAGCCGCCGCCGCAGCCGCCCTGGTCCTCGCCGGTCCCGCAATCGCTAAGCCGAACCGCGCACCTGCCCTGTCCGCCCCGGCCCGGCAGGCGCTTGCCCCGGTTCTGGTCGATGCGCGCCGCACGCAGGACCGTCCGCGCGACGTCTGGCGTCACCCGGCTGAAACCCTTGCGTTCTGCCGCATCGAGCCGGGGATGACCGTGGTCGATTATATGCCGGGCGGCGGCTGGTGGACGCGCATTCTGGTGCCCTATCTTGGCGAGAACGGGCGCTACATCGCGCTCAACCCCGATGTCCGCGCAGCACCGGACGAGTTGAAGCAATATATGGGCAACATCGCGGTCAGCTTCCCGCCAAAGGTGACCGAATGGACCGGCGCCTCCGCTTCCCGCTTTGGCGCCTATAACAGCGACGGACTGCCCGAGGCGCTCAGCGGCACGCTCGACCGGGTGATGGTGATGCGCCAGATCCACAACATCCAGCGCTTCGGCATGCTCTACCGCGAGCTCGGCACAGTCCGCCGTCTGCTCAAGCCCGGCGGGCTGCTGTGCCTTGAGGAACACCGCGCAAAGCCCGGCGCGAGCGCCGCCTATGCCGACGGCAGCATGGGCTACATGCGCGAGAAAGACGTCATCGCCCTGGTCGAGGCACACGGCTTCGAGCTGGTCGGCAAGAGCGAAGTCAACGCCAATCCCAAGGATTCCGCGGATCATCCGGCTGGTGTCTGGGTGTTGCCGCCCACTCTGCGCGAAGGCGAAAAGGACCGCGCCCGATATACCGCGATCGGTGAGAGCGACCGGATGACGCTGCTGTTCCGCAAGCGGCCCTGAGCTGCGCGCCGGTCGTCAGCGGCGGTTCAGGTGGAACCGGCACAATCCCGGCATCAGGCCTGATCGAAAGGAAGCTCATGCGGTACCTCGTCCTGGCGGCACCTCTGCTGCTGCTCGCATCCTGCGGCAACCCGCCGCCCGATCCGCGCGGCCTCGATCATGACGAGACTCTGCTCTCGCTGGCGGCCACCGGAGAGGCGGAGAGCGTGCCGGATGAGGCTGGCATCCAGGTGGGCATCGAAAGTTTCGCCGCCAGTGCCAAGGCCGCCAGCGCTGCCGCCTCGCGCAAGGGTGAGGCGATCGCCGCCGCGCTGGCGGAATACGGTGTCGCGCAGCGCGACATCCAGACCAGCAACCTGTCGATCACGCGAGTCGATTACGGGCCGAAAAAGGGCCAGTTCCAGGCGAGCAATGTCCTCAATGTGCGGCTGCGCAACGTCGCCAAGGCGGGGGAGGCGGTCGCGGCGGCAACCGACGCCGGGGCGAATGTGCTGTCCGGCCCGTCGCTGCGCATCGCCGATCCGGAAAAAGCCAACCGCGGTGCCTATATCGCCGCCTACCGCGCAGCGAAAACGCGGGCCGAGGCCTATGCCGAGGCGGCCGGCATGGAGATATCACGGGTGCTGGCGATCCGCGACGGCGGCGCCGGGGGCGGTCCGCCGATGCCCTATGCCGAACAGGCGATGGACGCCCAGATGCGCATGCCGCCGCCGACCGTGTCCATCTCCGCCCCGCCGCCGCCCTCGATCCGGCCGGGCACCAGCCGGGTGCGGGTGGCGGTTCAGGTGGACTTCGCGCTGGAGCCGAAATAAACCGCCGGCATGACCACCGTAACCGTCGCCGCGCTGCAACTCGCGCTGGGCTCGCCCGATGAGGCGGAGAACATCGCCGCCGTCTCGTCGCTGGTCGAGCAGGCGGCGGGGCAGGGCGCGCGGATCGTGCTGCCGCCCGAACTGTTCTCCGGCCCCTATTTTTGCAAGGTTGAGGACGAGGCGCTGTTCGCGCTGGCTAGGCCGGCAGCGGAGCATCCGTCGGTAATCGCCATGCAGGTGCTGGCCAGGCGCCTGAACGTGGCCATCCCGACCAGCTTCTTCGAGCGCGACGGGCATCATTATTACAACACGCTGGCGATGATCGCCGAGACCGGCGAAGTGCTTGGCACTTACCGCAAAAGCCATATCCCCGATGGGCCGGGCTATGAGGAAAAGTTTTATTTCCGGCCGGGCAACGACGGCTTCAAAGTCTGGGATGTCTGCGGTGCCCGCATCGGCGTCGGCATCTGCTGGGACCAGTGGTATCCGGAAAGCGCGCGGGTGATGGCGCTGCTCGGCGCCGAGCTGCTGTTCTACCCGACCGCGATCGGCGCCGAACCCAACGACGCCGATCTCGACACCAGCCGCATGTGGCGCCGGGCGATGCAGGGCCATGCGGTGTCGAACTGCATGCCGGTGATCGCCGCCAACCGCATTGGCTGCGAAGAGGGGCAACGGTTTTACGGCCACAGCTTCATCGCCGACGAGTGGGGCGATCTGGTCGCAGAATTCGGCGCGGCGGAATCCGGCGTGCTGGTTGCCGAAATCGACCTCGCCCGCGCCGCCCGCCACCGCGCCGGCATGGGCTTCTTCCGCGACCGCCGGCCGGAGCT